>CAMODD010000015.1:0-29584 GCA_946611215.1 uncultured Bacteroidales bacterium
TCTTGGTGGCATAGCTGAGGGCACCGCCCCACTGGCCGGCACCGGTCTCGGTGGTAAGGTTGGTGATGCCCTGCTCCTTGGCGTAGTAGGCCTGGGCGATGGCACTGTTGAGCTTGTGGCTGCCGGCAGGCGAAACGCTCTCGTTCTTGAAGTAGATATGGGCGGGAGTGCCCAGTGCCTTCTCCAGTTCGTAGGCACGCACCAGCGGAGTGCAGCGGTAGGCGGCGTACTGCTCGCGGACGGGCTCGGGGATGGGGATCCACTCATCGGTCTGGTTCAGTTCCTGGTCGGCGCAGGCCTTGCAGAAGATGGGGTAAAGGTCTTCGGGCTTCAGGGGCTGCCGGGTGGCCGGGTGCAGGAAGGGAAGGGGCTTGTGGGGCATCACAGCCTGGATGTTGAAGAAATGAGTGGGAATTTCGCTCTCCGGGAGCAGGTACTTTTTCTGTTTCATATCAGTTCGTTATTTGATGTTTATAAAAAATTGCATAAAAAATGAAGGCCTGCTGTAAGTCAGCAGGCCTTCTATTCATGTATAACTACGGCGAAGCGACTTACAGGTTTGGACTGTAAGCGCGCCACCAGTTATTGTTGCTTTTTCTCATACGGCTACAAAGATGCAGAATGAAAATGAGAATTACAAGAAATTTATTAAATATTTGCAATAAAGGCCTCGGTCCACTGGGCGGAAGCCGTTACGTAGTTGGCCTCGATGTAGGCGTTGACGGCCGTCGCAACGAACAGGATGATGATGATGGTAGCGACGATGGTGCTGATTACCTTAAGGCGAACCAGCCACTTCTTGTTGTTCCAGCCAATGGTCTGGAACATGCTCCAGAAACCGTGGTTGAGGTGCAGCCAGATGGAGACGAACCACAGGATGTAACCTACAAGGACCCAGACGCTGCCGAAGGTCTTGAGAAGGAGGAAGTAGGGGTTCTCTGCCTCTCCGCCGGTGAATTCCTGCAGCTGCATCTTGGCCCAGAAGTGGGTGAGGTGGAAAAACACGAAGCCGAGGATGACTATACCCAGCACGAACATGTTCTTAGCGCTCCAGCTGTCGTTCTTGGCCTTGGAGGAAACTTCATAGCGCTTTACGCCGCCGCGGCGCTGGAAGTTCTGGACGCTGAGCCAGATGCCGTAGCCGATGTGGATGAGGAAACCGAGAGCCAGTACGGGAACCATGATGGTGATGACGGGGGAGGACATAAAGTCGCAGCCCAGCTGGAACCAGCCGTCACCGTGGGTGTAGGGCATGTTGTCGGCCGCTACCTTGCCAAAGTTTCCGTGAAGGGAATCAATGACGGAGAAAAAATTGATGGTACCGTGAAGAAGCAGGAAGATGATAAGGAAAGCGCCGCTGACGCTCTGAATGAACTTCTTGCCGATGGAGGAGGTTAAAAAATTAGCCATTATTGTTGTTGTCAGGTTTGTTTCAATTATGCAAATATAGGAATCTTTCTTGGAAGTTTCCCAATATTTCGATACTTTTGTTATAATTATTTAACCACGACATCCATGTACAAACGCGTTTTACTCAAACTCAGCGGCGAAAGCCTGGGCGGTCCGGCCGGTAAGGGCCTGGAAACCGAATGGTTGGAAAAATATGCCAAAGAAATTGCATCTGCAGCCAAGGCCGGCCTTCAGATTGCCATCGTCAACGGCGGCGGCAACATCTTCCGGGGCCTCCAGGGCGTTGGCAAAGGCTTCGACCGCGTGGACGGAGACAAAATGGGAATGCTGGCTACCGTCATCAATTCCCTGGCCCTTAGCATGTTCATCAAGGCCGAGGGCGTAGACGCCGTGGTATTCACCTCCACCCCCATGGAGCCCCATGCCAAATATTACATGAGGGACGACGCCGTGAAGGTCATGGAGCGCGGAGGCGTAGCCCTCATCGCCGGTGGCACCGGCAACCCCTTCTTCACCACCGACAGCGGTGCGGCGCTCAGGGCCCTCGAGATTGGGGCCGATGCCCTCCTCAAGGGCACCCGCGTGGACGGCGTCTATACGGCCGATCCCGAGAAAGACCCCACCGCTACCAAGTACGACGAGCTCTCCTTCGACGAGGCCATTTCCAAGCATCTCAAGGTGATGGACCAGACCGCCTACGCCCTGTGCAGCGACGGCAAGATGCCCATCATCGTCTTTGATATGAACGCCACCGGCAACCTCACCAAGCTCCTCTCCGGAGAGAAGGTGGGCACCCTAGTACACCCGTAACCATGAAAAAGCTAGTCTTCTCCCTGCTGGCACTGACGCTCGCGCTCGCAGCATCGGCCCAGCCCTCCAAAGTCGTCACCGAGTCCATCGCCAGCAAAAAGCTGGGATGTGAGCAGAAGTACAATGTGTATCTCCCCGCCGGCTACAAGGCCTCGGAGCACTACCCCGTCATCTACCTGCTGCACGGCCTCTACGGAGACTACACCAACTGGGTGAACTCCGGCCATGCCAAGAGCGTGGCCGACGAACTCATTGCCAGCGGAGAACTGGTTCCGGCCGTCATCATCATGCCCAACGCAGGTGACAATGACGTCCACGGCTATCAGAACGGTTATTTCAATGTAGAGAACTGGCCCTACGAGGACTTCTTCTTCCAGGAGCTCCTTCCTGCGGCCGAAAAGAAATTCAGTTGCGGCGGCAGCAAAGGGCAGCGCGCCATCATGGGCCTTTCCATGGGCGGCGGCGGTTCCATCGTGTATGCCCAGCGCCACCCCGACATGTTCTCCAGCGCCTATGGCATGAGCGCCTGGCTGGACAACAAGCACCGTGAAGTACGCGGAACGGACAAACCCGGCAGCAAGCTCGTCATCACGGATCTCTCCGTGCGGGAACATTCGGCCCTGGATTTTGTGGACAACGCCGGCGAAGAGACCATCGGCCAGCTTAAAACCGTCGCGTGGTTCCTGGACTGCGGAGACGACGACGCCCTCATGCGCCTGTCCGTTGAACTCCACCTCAAAATGCAGGCGGCCGGCATCCACAGCGAGCTGCGCGTGCGTAACGGCGGCCACACGTGGGAGTACTGGCGCAGCGCCCTGCGCATTTCCTTCCCCTTCGCTTCGCGCAATTTCAGCCACCCGTAATTTTTTTTAGTTTTTTCTTTTAACAAATGCCCGGGCACTGCGTCTTTAGTATGCAAGCGCTTGAGAATTGACAATGAAAAAACTATTACTCACTCTTACAGTATTTCTGGGACCGGCGGTATTCGCCGTTACCATGGCCCTGGCGGGAAACCCGGCAGGCAAGATGCAAACGCTCATCAATGAGTACCGTCACCACGAGGGCTTTGACGGAATCTCGGTGGGCCCCCTGGGAGTAGCCCTCCTCAAAACCATCGCCCTCTCCGACAGCGACCTCGACGAGGAAGACCGCGCGGTTCTTCGCGCTTTCAACAGAATCAAAAGGGTCACCATCCTGGATTTCGAGGATGGCGAGGCCGATGTCAAGGCGCGCTTTGTCCAGAAAGCGAAGCAAATCCTCTCCGGCATGGAACTCATCCTGGAAGCAAAAGACGACGGAGACAAGCTCAGCATTTACGGGATCGACAGGGGCGATGAAATCCGTGACTGCATTCTCTGGGATCCTGACGGAACCATCATCTGCGTGCGCGGCTCCGTTACGCTGGACAAACTGATGGCCGCCGTGAACAATGACTGAGCAGGTATTCCATACCGTTTGGATGCCCCTTCAGACTCGCTTCTACCGCATGGCCTTCTATATGCTGGAGAACGAGGCCGATGCCAAGGACGCCGTCCAGGAGCTGTACCTCAAGCTCTGGAACCTCCGGGACCATCTGGAGATGATCGGGAACCCGACGGCCTACGGAACGATGCTCCTGAAAAACCTCTGCATCGACCGCATCCGGCGGGCCCGGCCCACGGAGGAACCCGATGAAGCCGCTGCCCTGGAGGCGCCACCCGACACAGCACTGGAAAACCGGGAAAGGCTCCGGGAAGTGCAGGATGCCATTGAAAAGCTGCCTCCCACGCAAAAGCATCTGCTCCTTATGAGGGTATTCGAAGGATTGTCTTACGAAGAGATTGCTCAAAAAACCGGACTGAGTCCGCTTAACATCAGGGTTCAGGTGAGCCTGGCCCGCAAAAGAATCAAACAACGCCTATGAAACGCATTGAGGACATAGAAAAACTCTCGGCAGAGGACTGGGAGAGAATCGGGGCCGATGAATCCATCCCCGTTCCGGAAGACCTCCACGTAAGGCTGCCCCGCCGGCACAACGCCGCCGTCTGGAGCATCGCCGCCTCTGTAGCCGTAGTTGCTGGCATCGGCCTTGCCGCTACCCTGCGCACTCCCGAGCCCAAGGACACGTTCTCGGACCCGTACCTGGCCTATGCCGCCATCGAAGAGGCATTCGGCCGCATGGGAGAAGCCGTTTCGCAAGGCGCCGTTATCCTGGAAAAGCAGGAAACCGAAATTGACAACAAAATAGCTTATTGGAAATGAAAAAGATACTCACCCTTATGACTGCCCTTTTCCTTGCAGTCTCCGCCTTTGCCCAGAGCGCGAAGGAACTCTATAACAAGTATTCAGACCTCAATGGCGTCAGCGCCGTCTACGTGTCCCCCGCCATGTTCCGCATGATTGGTAAACTCCCCGATGTTGACATGGAGAACAGCCAGGGCGAGAAAGTGAACCTCACGCCCATCATCAACACGCTCTCCGGGTTTTATCTGCTGGAAGTGGAAGAGAATTCGAGTGCTGCCGTCCAGCTGCAGGCCGATGTGAAAAAGCTTCTGGACGGAAAGAAGTTCGAACTCCTGTTCGAGGCCAAGGAGGACGGTGAAACCACCCGCCTGTTCACCGCCGGGGACGGTAAAAAGGTCTCCTCCCTCATCCTCATCTCCCGTGACGCCGAAGACTTCACCTTCATGAGCCTCGAAGGCAACATGGACCGCGACGAACTGGAGAACATCCTGGCCGAGGCCGCGAAGTAGGCGGGGGGCTCCCCTGCCGCCGGTCCACCGCCACGCCGCTGCTCTGCCGCCGGTCCGCCGCCACGCCGCTCTGCCACCGCCACGCCGTTGCTCCGCCGCCACTCTGTTGCGCCGTTTTTACCAACTGCTTAATTATCAGCATTTTGCACAATTTCCTCCGGTCGTTTTCGCCCGGAGGAGATTTCGTTATTGGCTGATAATGAGGATGTTAGCAAAAACAGGCCGATGGGGCCTGTCTTTTTATTTCACAGTGACGGTAATGTCCTTCGCATCTACCAGCACCCCTTGGTCTTTGAGGTAGTCCGGACTATACTTCCCGCGAGGAATATCTCGGAAGATATAGTAATTAGCCTTTCTGGCAGCCACAATGTGGTCGGTAGTTGCCGTAACGATGGCCGATGCCGCCAGTTCAATGAGTGCTGCGATTGCGCCACTATTACCAGAGTTTACGGAAAGATCCAGATGTAAATTGCAGGTTCTGTCAAAGATCACCTCATTGGAGATAGCCGACTTGATTATATACCGAATCTTCGTATCTATGCCGAAACCGCGTTTAGTCCAGTCATCAATCTGAGAGAACACCACGGCATCGGCTCCAAAGAAATCGCGGAACGCCGTTAAAGGTTTATCGATAAATAGTTCGGAATCGTATGCACTTTCGGATTTAAGTATATCCATTGCCAACAGAGGAGAGATGACATAATAGCCAGCCTCCGCAAGCGGCCGACTGATTGAAGTATAAAGCAAGTCCTTCGCTTCTACGTGAGTAGTGTTATTGATGGGAGGCATTACAAGAACTGTCGTAGGCATGTTCTCGTACATGGATGCATATTGGGTCTCGCGAGAGAGACGGCTCGTAAGGCCGCATGAACTGACAATAACTGCCAGCAGGCAAATATATAAAAGTCTCTTCATGCTACTTCGTCAGTTTTTTAATAAGTGGTTGGATAAACTTAACGGACTCGGGATAATACTCCATCTCCTTTTCTAGCATCTCCTTGCCTCTCGCTGCAAAGAAGGCACCGTAATCATCCGTTTTGAACAACTGCTTTTCACTGGCCGATGCATTCTCAGCAAAGACAACGGCAGTTTCTCCCTGAAGTAAAAGGTATCCGTATTCGGCACAAATACCGGGAGGAGGGACCTGACGGAGGCCGCCAGGCTTGGTTACCATTTTCTCATAAAGCGCTACCAGTTTGCAAAGACTTTTGGGCGTCTGTTTGTCATAGGACTGATAAGCCAAATTCTCATAGGCGGTAGCCCCACTCTGCGTGCCGCCCCAATAGTATAAGGAACTAACGCCGCAAGAAGACAACAGCAAGGCAGCCGCAGCAAGGACAATCAATCTTCTCATAGTTCAATAATTTTGTGTTCCTGTGTCGAAACAAAAATCTTCTTATGACAAACTTCCTTTCCTTCTATCTGGACCGCCACTTCATGCTGTCCTGGTGCGATGTAAATGGTATTCTTTGCGGTCTTTTTGATGTTTCTGTCTTTTTTCCAGGCATCGGCCTTAACACTGACGAGACTGTAATTCTCGCCATCAATAGTTACAGAGATAGCAATTTCTTGGGAGCTGACAAATGAAACCATCGCTTCATCTGCTTTTCCAGAGGAGACGGAATAGGAGCCCACTCCACAAGACGTTATAATGATGGCGCCCAGGAAGGATAATATAAATTTTCTCATAGACATGAATTATTTATCAGATATGTATATTTCAGAGAGGTTGTTTATGTCAAAACCGGCTCCTTCGTATGTGCAGAAAGAGATTTCTGTCTCAGGAGTCTCTCCGTATGTTGAGACAACCGTCACCATCCCTATTTTCTGGCCGGGCAACTCAATATTAAACCCTGTCTGAGGGTTCTTTACTGTCTTTCCTTTCTTGTATACGTTGAAAACATCACCGGCAGCAAGTCCCTGAGACGCGCCCCCGGAAATAATATAGGTTCCATCTTCTACAGAGAGAATATAAGAGCGCCAGGGCTTATCCATGCACTTATTGATAATATTCTCCACAAGCTGGCTGAGCGCAGCGGAGATAGCTTTATCGCTGAGGGTCGCGTCAAATCCGGCAGTGCCACCAATTCCCAGCGTCTGTTTAGTGGACGTTTCAGCAAAGCCCTTCGCCTCGTCGGAATAAATGATAAGACCAGTGGATGCTTCTACCAGCCGAATGCTTACTCCTGCCTCAACTGTCTGAGTCTTAGTGGAAGAGAAAACTTTTTGCTGCCCTTCTGCTTTACGGCCGTACTCCGTGATGGAGCCAAGAATTATGTAGTCTGCGCCAATCTTGTTCATACCATCACCAGCCTCTGCTACCAGAACATCGAGATCATCCCTCTCAAGGAGTATAAACTTACCACTTAATGCAAGTTTGGAAGACAAGATGTCGAGTGCCTGCTTACGCATAGGATCGTTATCTTTATCATAGAACAGACCTTTAGCATACTGCGTTTCATTGGAGAAACGTCCAATGGCAACTTTCCTTTTAATGGTCTTGTCTTGTGCAGTCATGCAAATTGGGGCAGTCATCATAAAAGCTACCAGAACGAGCGAGAATTTAGCAATTAATCTCATGGTATAATACTTAAAAAACTGGTTTCACTTGCTACAAATGTAGCATAGTTTTGCCATAAGTACAAATCAAATAGGATGCATGCAATATCCGTTTTTGCTAACAGCCTAATTAGTAGCGTATTACGAAATCTCCTCCGGTCGTTTTCGCCCGGAGGAGATTTCGTTATCGGCTGACAATGAGCAGATTAGCGAAAACAGACCGATGGTACATTCGTACCAGACTAGCGCACAACCGTGTAGGGAATGTGGAGATAGCGGAAGATTTGCTCATCCATGACGTCTGTGTGCTTCCGCAGGATGGCATACAGCTCCTGCTTCCGTTTCTTGTCCAGGGACAGGAACTCGTGAATGTCTTTAAAGCCACAGTACTTCATCAGGATCCGGGTCATTTGGGCGTAAGGCTTGTCTGTACGGCCAAGGAAAACCTCGTTGAGATCATGCTCGCTTCCCGTGTTGGAATGAATCGCTTTCATCATGTCCTGGTAGGAGTCAAAGAGCCGGATGGCTGCCTGGTAGTCAATGACGTTGTAGGTTGAGATGATGAAATCTGTGAACTGGTCCACTTCGAAAGGAGTCAAATCCTTGGAGAGATGCTTCAGCAGTGCATAGTTCATCGGCCTGCCTGCCTTGTACTGCGCCGTCACCACCTTCACGGCCGTCCTCAGCGCTTTTGACAAGCGGCGGATGATGATCTCCCGGGAAAAGGGGTATTTGATGAAAGCATAGGCCAAAAAGTTCCAGCGGTATTCCTCGGCCTTCGTGACAAGCTGCCTTTCAACGGCATTGTTGGCGACGTAGATCACATTGGTCCTTGCCGCCTTGGCACCTTTCTTGGGCACACTGCCGAAGGGTGTCTTGAAAACAGGACCCGTAGTTCCACAGAACTCGTTGTACATTTTGGCAAAACGGCTGTTGAGCTCCTTCTTGAATCCGGTAAGGTCTTCCTTGGATTTAGCCACAACCGAATCGTGGACATGGTCCGGCATCTGGCACAAAGCCAGCACCTGAATGCCGTACTTCCTGGCCAGAACGCAGTAGAGCGTGAAATAGACAAGGTGGTCCATGCGGGAATAAAACAAAACGCCCCAGTCGGCCGACGGCTGGTAACAATGGTTCAGGATACCCCCTTGAAACTTCCTCAACTTCATAATGCGAAGGTCGGAAGCTTCCGGAACAAATACAAACAATAAACGTTTAATTTTGCCCGCTTTTGTTATATTATTGAATATTAGCAAGTTACGCATTCTCCTCCGGTCGAAAACGCCCGAAGGAGTTTTCGTAAAGCGCTAATTTTCAATCACTTAGCAAAAACGGCATTCGCGCACCGATGGCACGGGCCGAGGGTGCAGGCACAGGCCGAGGGGGAAGAGGGCGGGCCGAGGGGCAGGGCACGGGCCGAGGGTGCAGGCACAGGCCGAGGGGGAAGAGGGCGGGCCGAGGGTGCTGAGGCGGGCCGAGGGGCAGGACACGGGCCGATGGTGCTGAGACGAGCCGATGGTGCTGAGACGAGCCGAGGGTGCCAGCGCTGAAACCGGGCAAGAGGGGCGCTATATCGGCCGGGTCCGGGCGAAGAGCCAGGCGGCGACGGGGGCGGGGAGGCGCGGAGAGAGCACCTCGCAGACATGGGCGTTGTAGGCGTTGAGCCAGATACGTTCATCGGCCGACAGCAGCGAGACCTCCAGGCAGGACGTGTCGAAGTGGCAGAGGGTGAGCGTCTCGAAGCCCAGGAACGAGCCAAACTCGTTATCGCCGACAGGGCGCACCAGTACCAGGTTCTCATGACGGACGCCGTGCATGCCCTCGCGGTAGAGGCCGGGCTCGTCGGAGAGAATCATGCCGGGCTCCAGAGGCTGGGGATTGAAGTTCTGGCGCACATCCTGCGGGCCCTCGTGCACATTGAGGAAGAAGCCCACGCCGTGGCCGGTACCGTGGCCGAAGTTGCGTTTGGCCCTCCAGAGCGGCTCGCGGGCCAGGGCATCTATCTGGCAGCCGGCCGTTCCGCGCGGGAACAAAGCCATGGCAAGGCCGATGTGCCCTTTCAGCACCAGTGTGTAATCTTCGCGCTCCAGCGGCGTGCAGGGGCCGAGGGGCACCGTACGGGTGATATCCGTGGTGCCGAACAGATACTGACCGCCGGAGTCCACCAGATACAGGCCGTGAGGCTCCAGGAGGGCCGATCCCGTATGCGGGGTGATATAGTGCGGCAAAGCCGCGGAAGGCCCGTAGGCCGATATCGTCTCAAAACTGTTTCCGCGGTAACCCGGCACCAGGGAACGGAGCCGGTCCAGTTCGCATGCAGCCTCCCACTCATTCACGGAACCAGCATGCTGCGAAATCCAGTACAGGAACTGCTCCATGACAAGGCCGTCTTCCAGATGCGCTTCCCGCATGCCCTCCACTTCTACCGGGTTTTTCACGGCCTTCCAAAGCGCGACCGGAGAAGGGACCTCCACCACCTCCGGCAAGAGGTCTCCGTCCTCGATGGCATCCCGGAGTGCGTAGTTGATAAGCTCCGGATCCACGCAAATGCGGTCTACTCCGTCCAGCCGGAGCGAAGATAGGTCAAAGTCTGCCTCGTCGTAATCTTTGATGGTAACGCCATCGGCCTCAAGCTCCTCAAAACTGGCCGCGGTTTCCGAATCGGGATCCTGGAAGGCATCCTTGCGAACATACCAGAAAGCAGCGTCCAGGGTAACCAGCAAATACGAGATGACGACGGGATTGTACTCCACATCGGTGCCCCGCACATTGAGCAGCCACGCAATCTGGTCAAGAGCCGTAAGAAGGATGGCATCGGCCCCCTCAAGGACCAGCCACTTGCGAAGGCGTCCCAGGCGGGCTTCCCGGGTCTCCCCCACCAGGTCCTCTCCCAGCGTGATGACGGGCGAGACAGGAATGGCCGGGCGGTCGGTCCACAGCGGAGACAGGATATCCGCCACCGGGATAATCCGGGCCGATGGCACCGCCTGTTGCAGCTCTCTCACCGCCTCCACGCTCTGGCACAGGCCGTCCAGGGCGATGACGGGTTCATCCATACCCAGGGAGGCAATCCACTCCGGAATGGGGACCTGCTCCGGCACGCGCATCTTGTGGAGTTCGATTCCGGAGCCCTCCAGCTGACGCACAGCCTGGATGAAATAGCGGGTATCTGTCCAGAGGCCGGCGTGCTCATGCGTAACGACGATGTCCCCGGCCTCACCGGTAAAACCGGAGAGCCACTCCACCTGTTTCCACCGCGCGGCGGGGTATTCGCTCCCGTGCGGATCGCTGCCTGTAAGGATGACGATATCCCATCCATTTTCCCTCATAAGGGCCCTCAGGGACGCTACCCGGCCCGAAAAGATTGTCGCCATAGTACGAAATTTGCACAAATATAAGTATATTTGCCAAAACTAAAACAACTTGCTATGACTGAAGATCCGCTCGAAAGAATTGAACGCGAAGAGCGTGAAAGAAAAGAAAAGAAAGGTCCCAAAACCGTCATGACCGCACTGGCCGCAGTAGCCGCAGTGCTCGCCTGCATCCTCGGATACATGCTGTACCAACGCAATACGCTTGTCAGTCAGCTGGAAGGGGAAAAGGCAGAACTGGCCCAGCAGATGGTGGCTCTCCAGCAAGACTTCTCCACCCTGAGCTCGGACTATGAGAACATCAACCACCAGCTGGACACCTCCCGCGAACAGGTTGCCATGCTCATCGAAAAGCTGAACAAGACCCAGGCCACCAACCGCGCCAAAATCCGTCAGTACGAGAAAGAGCTGGGCACCCTCCGCAGCATCATGAAGGGTTACATTGTCCAGATTGACTCCCTCAACACCCTGAACAAACGGCTCTCGGCCGATGCCGCCGCCGCCCGCCGCGAGGCAGCGGAAAGCCGACGCGCCAACGAAGAGCTGAGCGCCCAGGTAGAGAACCTCTCCACCCAGGTGAGCGCCGGCAAGGTACTGCGCGCCCGTGCCATCTCCCTCGCCGGATATTACGGCAACGACAAACAGGGAGACCGCCACAGCCGCGTCCGCTACATGATTGCAGGCCTCTCGCTGGTAGAGAACTCCCTGGCCGACCGCGGCCCTGTCCGCGTGTACGTCCGCGTCAAAGATCCTGACGGCGTGCTCCTGATGAACAACGAGTCCGTGGAATTCGTCGTGGACGGGCAGGCCCTGCAGGCCACCGCTTCCCGTGAAGTGGACTATGAAGGCTCCGAGGTGGACATGTCCATCTATATCAACGACACCGGCGAGTTCGTCAAGGGCGTCTATACTCTGGAAGTATATACGGAGCAGAGCCTTCTGGGCCGCGCCGAATGCATGCTGCGTTAATATGATTTACATCCACGTTCCCTTCTGCAAAAGTTTCTGCACCTACTGTGACTTCTACTCCGAGATCGCGGAAGAAGGCATGTTCAGCCGCTATACGGATGAAGTGTGCCAGGAAATCCGCCGGCGCAGAAAGGAAATGGACAGCCAGCTGCACACCCTCTACTTCGGGGGCGGCACGCCGTCCCTGCTCCCGCTGGGAGACCTCACCCGCATTCTCCTTACCCTGGACGAAGTAGGCATGGGAGGACCCTACAAGGAGTTTACCATGGAGGTAAACCCGGAAGACATTCTGGAGAGAGGCCTTCCCTATCTGCAAAGCCTGCGGTCGCTGGGCGTAAACCGCATCAGCATGGGCGTACAGTCCTTCAACAACACCCTGCTGCGCTGGATGAACCGCCGCCACGACGCCGAGGGCGCCCGGCAGGCCTTCCACCTGGTACGCGAAGCCGGTTTCCAGAATGTGAGCATAGACCTCATCTTCGGGCTCAGCAACCTCTCCAATGACATTTGGCAAAAGACCATCGACGAGGCCCTGGCCCTGAATCCGGAGCACATCTCCTGCTACCAGCTCACGGTGGAAGGAGACAGCGTACTGGCCATGCGGCTGGAAAACGGAGAGTATGAGGAGGCCCCCGACGAAGTATGCCGCCGCCAGTACGACATCCTGTGCGAAAAACTGCGGGCAGCCGGCTTCAACCATTACGAAATTTCCAACTTCGCCAAACCCGGCTTCGAGGCCGTCCACAACGGAGGCTACTGGGAGCGCCGCCCCTACGTGGGCCTGGGCCCCGCCGCACACTCCTTCAGCGGACGCAGCCGCAGCTGGAACAGCGCCGAGCTGGACGGCTATACGCACACCGAAGAATCCTTGAGCGTAGAGGACGAGAAGGTAGAAACCCTTATGCTGGGCCTCAGGACCTCTGGCGGAATAGACGCCGAATTCCTTCAGGCCAACTGCTTCCCCGGCAGCATTGAGCAGCTCATGGCCGAGGGTGCCCTGATCAAAACAGGGCGCCGCTACCGCATTCCCGAAGACCACTTCTTTGTTTCCGACGAAATCATCCGACAACTGGTATGAAATACATCAGAAGATCTGTAAAATACTTTATCCAGCTCACCCTCATTTTCACCGTGCTCATCGCCATCCTGATGCTGTCGGGCATGGTGGAGAAAGACGTCGCCGTCGCCTTCCGCCGCGGCTGGGACTCCGTCTGGATGATCCTGGGCGTATTTGCGGCCATGTCCGCCCTGTACCCGCGGTTTGGCTACACCACCCGCAAGGTATTCATCAAGGGAGAGCCCTCGGAGCTCTGGCCGGGAGTAGAAGAAGTGATGAAGGGCCGCGGCTATGAGAGCGCCGGCGAAGCGCCGGACGGAGGCCGCCGTTACCATCTGGGCAGCGTCGTCAACCGGGCTGCAAGACTCTGGGAAGACACCATTACCATTACCCCGGTGCTGGGAGGATTCCAGGCAGAAGGCCTGGCAAGGGACCTGGCCCGGGTCATCTCATCCATTGACCATAAATTTAACCGCTATGAGTGATTCTCAAGGATTCAAGACCGTCGCCACCTTCACCGACCGGGTGCAGGCCGACATGTGCGTCGCGCTGCTGGGAGATAACGACATCCCCGCCGGCGTGTTTGGCGCAGACTCTTCCTATCCTTCCCTGGGCTACGCAAGGCCCATCGAAGTAAAAGTAAATGAGTTGGACTACGAGGCGGCTATCAGCATCCTGGCAGCCTCTGCCAAGGCAGAATAGAACTCCTGCCCAAAAGCTTCTGTAAGTGGCCCGCGGAGGAATTCGTACACACGGATTCCTTCGCGGCGCCCTTTTTCATAGGCCTCCTTGCAGATGTTCCAGCGGTGCAGGTTCAGGCCCACCCGGCCGCCGCCGAGGTCTGCCACCCGGATGGGATAGAGGCTGCAGGAAATGGGCTTGCGGAAAGTTCCCTTCCCCGCGCAGAACTGCCGTTCAATGGCGCACATGCAGCTGCCGTCGGCCGTAAAATGACAGTAGGCACACTCCTCGCTGCCATCCACGACGGGCGTCACCAGGTCTCCGTCCCGGTCTATCTCGAAGAAGCCCTTGGCGTCGATGGCGGCACGGCCCTGCTCCCGCATGAGCGGACTGTAGATGGGGTAATTGGCCTCCAGCGGCTCCAGCTCCTCCTCCTTGAGGGGCGCGCCGCTGTCGCCGATGATGCAGCATGCTCCCTTGCATACAGGGTAGTCGCAGGCAAAGTACTCCAGCACGACGTCCTCGGACACGAGAATGTCTCCAATTTCTATAATGGTTCCAAATGAATTACTCATGGACAATATATTCAATGCGCCCGCCCTGGGAAAGGAACTCAAGGAAAGACTGTACCTGGGCGCCGTCTATTTCGGAGATGGACTCGGCGTAGCGGGACACCATGTCCTTGTTGGCCGAGTACCGGGCCAGCAGGGAGGCTACAAAGCCGTCCGGAGTTGCCATGCGCTGCCGGACATCTGCCTCCAGTTTCTGCTTCCAGGCTTTGATATCTGTGGTGGATGCTTCTTCCTTGGCGGCATCGGCAATGGCCGCGCGCACGGAGGGAAGGGCCTCGACCGGCGCTCCGGGACACAGGATGAGCACCTGGAAACGCTCTTGTGGCTGCACGCAGTAGCGCAGATCCACCGCAGCCTTGATTCCATACCTGGCCAGGTGACGCGCCAGTGACGTGCGAAGGGCATCCAGCGCCACAAAAGAGGTGTAATAGTTGGCGGTGGTCATGCTCTTTTCGCAGTCCATGAGCACGTAGAAACCTGGCGTTCCGGTTCCCGTCAAAGTGGAAACGCCGCTGAGCGTACGCATTTCCACCGGGCGTCGGACCACCGACCCGCGAAGGGTGCGGAACCCGCCCAGGTACTTCATGAGCATTTTCTTGGCGCCTTCCTCGGAGAGGTCTCCCGAGAGGATGAGGACACCGTCATTCACGCGTGAGAACCGGTCCTCAAAGAACTTGTGGGCCTTGGTACGCACTTCGTCGGACGGTACCCGGGCCGATGCATACGGGCTGCACACATACCCGGGATTCAGCGCCCGGAAAAGAGTTCCCTCCAGCGAAGGGCCCGCGAGCTGCTGCTGCGCGCGGAAGGCGCGGAAGGCATCGGCATTGGGAGAACGCCGGTTGGCGATGGCAAGGAAGGCCTTGAGGAGCAGGGAAAGTTTGTCGGACGGGGCGCTGCCGCTGACATCCATGCTGTTAAACTCCACATGCGTCTGCATGGAAATGCCATTTGCAAGGAGCATATCCTGGAAAGTGCCGGGAGCAAGGCCGGCCACATTATACAGGGGCAGAAGCGCTCCGATGTAAGCTCCTTCGCCCTCGGAGAGTCCCTGTACCTGAGACAAGCCTCCGTTCAGCTGAAGGGCATAGGAGAAGTAGCCTGAGCCTTTCACCTGTTTGTACACGACCCGCATGCCGTTGGAGAAAGTCCAGAGCACGCCGCCGGAAACAGGTTCTGCCCTTTCGCTCTTAAGCTTGACCTTGGACGGGCTCACATGCAGGGCGGCGGTATCGGCCGAGTGCCAGGAATAATCCTTGCCGGAAGCGACTACGGAGCCATACAGGTAATGAAGGTTATAATCAAAGAGAAGCTCGTCGGTGTCCAGGGAGTCCGGAGCGCCCGTAATGGCCAGGGTGAAATTGTCCAGGCGGCCCCAAAGAGCCTGCGCGTAACGGTTGAAAAGACGCGTCTCCACACTGTCGGCCACGTTTTTCCGGGAAAAATAGCGCAGCGTCTCCGCACCGGTAGCCAGATGTGCTCCATACAGGAAGTGTCCCATGCAACGCTCTACGTATTCACGGGCAGAAGGTGTGACCGCCGCCGCCCGGTGCATGCCCGGCAGCAGCACCTGCTTCACGTCGGAAAACTCCGCGGTGGAAACGCCGAAATCGTCCAACTCTCCAAGGGTCCGGGCCATCACCTTCATAGCCAGGGTGAGCTGTTCCTTCGGAACTTCCACATACACGGTATGCCGTTCGTCTCCGTCATGGGACTCACTTCTGCGCGCATCCATGCCGATGTAATAGCCGTCAATTCCCTCGTCGGAGAGGTTCCGCGAGAGGCGGTGGCGAAGCAGCTGCCGTATCTCGGCCCCGAACTGGCGGGTGACCACAGCCTGCGCCGTATTCATGAGCTCCCGCGGGATGCGGGCCGATGCATAGGTCACGGTAACCCGGGAGCGGCCCTCGGTAGTGACGTCCACAACCGGCACCGATGTAGGGGTCCACACATACGAATCGTCAATTTCATGAGAAGGCATGCGGGGAACCAGCATGGAAAAGATATCCATCTTCTTCTTGAGTTCCACGGCGTCGATGTCCCCACAGATGATGACGGCCTGGCGGGCACGGGACTCGGCCACGCGGGCAAAAGCGAACAGCAGGGTGGAATCCAGCACGTCTCCTTTGTAGAAGGGTACGTCCGAGAACCTGTAAATGGTATTTCCGTCAACCTCGGACACAAAGCCCTCCGGCCCGGGCGCAATACCCATACGGCTGAAAAAATCCGTGTCCAGGGCATCGAGCCTGGCATCTGGCAGCATTTCATTCTCCTGAACCACAGCCACATGCGCATAGCCTTTCTCCTCAGGAGTATGTACCATGTAATACGTAACGCCGCTTCGCAAAGTGCCCATTTTGACGGCAGGATCGGCGGGAAGTTGGGGCAGTTCAACCTGCGCTGGCACAGTTATTGACCATACCAACAGGCACGAGAGAACCGCGATGAAGTTTTTTATGTATAAATTCGTCATTCGTCCGTGCAAAATTACAAACATTTTTGCTATTTTTGCAATTCACGTGCTAGTTAGAAATGTATAACCTCAAAAAATAAACACAAAACAATGAAAAAGTTATTTGCCGTCATTGCAGCCTTCGGGCTGGCCGCCACCATGGCCTTTGCACAGGATTACAACGAAGCCGTCGATGCTTTCAACGCCGGCGCCCAGGCCCTTGAAACCAACAAGACCGAGGCCCTGGCCAACTTCCGTGCCGCCCTGGAGAAAGCTCAGGCCATTGAGGGCGACGAAGCCGCGGAGCTCGTTGCCAAATGCAAGGAAGCCATTCCCGGCGTCCTCCTGTCCATCGCCAAGGAAAAGATCAACGACGGTGCCTACGACGAGGCCATTTCCGTGCTCACCGAAACCCAGACCGTAGCCACCGAATACGAGGCTTCCGAAGTAGTCGAGGAAGCCAAGAGCCTGGTTCCCAACGTGTACATGCGTAAAGGTTCCACCCTGCTCAAAGAGAAGAATTTCGCCGGCGCCGCCGCAGCCCTCTCGGAAGTGACCAAGCTCACCCCCGAAGACGGCATGGCTTTCCTGCTGCTGGGCCAGGCCCAGATGCAGGCCGGTTCCCCCGAGGCCATAGCTTCCCTGGAGAAAGCCAACGAGCTGGGTGAGACCCAGGCTGTCAAGCTCCTGTCCACCAACTTCCTCAAGCAGGGCCAGGCCCTTCTGAAGGCCGGCAAGAATGCCGACGCCATCGCCGCCCTGGAGAAGTCCAACAGCTACGTCGAGAGCGCCAACGCCTACATGCTCATGGCCAGCGCCTACACCAAGAGCGGCAAGAGCAGCAACGCCATCGAGGCCTACAAGAAGTATCTGGAGCTCGCCCCCAACGCCAAGAACGCCGAGGACATCATCTTCACCATTGCCGCCACCGCCCAGAAGGCCGGCGACAAAGCTACCGCCAAGGAATACTACGGCAAGCTCTCCGGCAGCGCCAAATACGCCGCCCAGGCCGCAGCTCAGCTCAAGACGCTGTAAGCGTCATTTCGCATTCGGCACAGTTAAAAGTTAGTTGGAGCCGCTCTTTCCCGTTTCGGAGGAAGAGCGGTTCTGCTTTTTTAACTTTGCCTTGACGGGGGCACAGGCCCAGCTGGTGCCGGATGCAGTATTTAGTGCGCATGAGCTCACCATTGTTATGGTATTCCAGCCGGAAAGAAGTATTGGGCTGTTTGGCACCCCGGTAGAGCGGGCGCGCCTCAACGGGTAACTGGTCCAGCTGCTCTGCCAAATCACGGCGAATGCCGTTAAGGAAAGAGGCCGTCATGAAAGGCATGTCTCCTTTAACCGCCAGGGAGCGCACGGAAAAGCTGTAGTGGCCGCTACGTTTACCCAGCTGCGTATTTATGTTCTGAACCATTTTCTCTGCATCCCGGGCTATATCCACAGGCTTTTCCAACTGGATACTGGCGGCACGGCCATCCTCCGACAGTGCTTTTACCAGAATAGAGCCATTGATTTCAACGGAGAGTTGTACAGGGATTTCCCGAACGGGCTTTGCCGCTTCCAACTGCTTTTCAAAGGCTGTACTGATGTTCCGGTAGAGCCGGGTGCCTTCCTTGAGGGTGTCCACCTTCTTACACTGGACCGTGAACCCTTCGCAGACATCGGCCCTGACACCGCCGCCCTCAAAGGTGAATCCGTCTCCGTTGGACAGTTTTACGTCCGGTGATGCCGGATCCAGGATAAAGCCGGAAGGGGTGAGGCGTTTGACTTTTCCCACATACTCTCCGCCGCCTTCGGCAGCCCACTGGCCACGCTTTCCATCCAGGAAAAGCTCTGTGTAACCGCGGTTGAACGTTTTATTGAGGTCGGGGGCGAAGCCTCCGCTGACATGGCCGAACGAAGCGCGGCAGTACTCATCCGGATAGCGGGCCACCAAGCGGTCCAAAGCCTCGGAATAGGCCTTTACCACATTGCGCACATAGGATTCTCCCTTGAGACGGCCTTCAATCTTGAAAGAGCTCACGCCAGCCTTGGCCAGGTCTTCCAGGCGGTGGTATAGGTTATAATCTTTCAGGGAAAGCAGCGGTTTGTTTTTCACGAGAACCTTGCCGTTTGCATCTTCCAGGTCGTACAGGCTCCGGCAGGGCTGGGCGCAGGCACCGCGGTTGGCGCTGCGGCCGGTGAGGTATTCCGAGAGATAGCACTGGCCACTGTAGCATACGCACAGGGCTCCGTGTACAAAGAATTCAATTTCTGTATGTACGGCCTCGCTGATGGCTTTGATCTGTTCCAGGGACAATTCCCTTTCCAATACCAGGCGGCCAAAGCCCAGACTCTCCAGCCCTCTGGCTTTCTCCGGCGTACGCAGGGCACACTGGGTAGAGGCGTGCATGATGAGGGTGTCACTCATGGAGAGCACGGCGGGATCCTGCACGATGAGCGCATCCACACCGGCCTTTTCCAGGTCCTGCACCAGTTTCTGCGCCGCAGGCCGTTCCTCCGGCTCCAGGAGTGTATTGACCGTGGCATAGATACGTACGCCATAGCGCCGCGCATACTCGCACAGCCGGGCAATATCTTCCAAACTGTTCCCGGCCGCCTGCCGGGCCCCGAAGAGAGGCCCGGCGATATATACGGCATCGGCCCCGCAGTCAATGGCTGCGATGCCGATGTCCGCCGTGCGGGCGGGCGCAAGCAATTCCAATGCTTTCATGCCGCAAAGATACCACTAAATCTTGAGAATTTAAATCAGTTCCAGCACCAGGTCCACATCGCCGAGACGAACGGTAGAGCCGCTGTTGCGTTCGATGAAGGAACGGGTAAGGGAGCCGCGCCAGACAATGTCGTCACGGGAATAGAGAGGCAGTTCCAGTTCCACGCCATAGCTCTGGGACTTGACTTTGACCGTGGCATTGCACCTCCAGGTGGTCCGGGAGCCGCCGTCATCTTCGATGCACATAAACGCACACGAGGACAGCTGCGAGGTCCATTCAGAGACCAGGATGGCATTGAACGGGATTTCCTTACCCACCTGCTTCCTTCTTACTACAATCATAAAGTCCGTGATGACCGGCTCATAGAGGCGGAGTTCAGCCTCGGTGCTGGCGGTAAAGTCTTCCAGCGCGCCCATCTTCACAAAGAACTCTGCAGCACCCGCAAACCAGGTGTCATACTGCCGGTGGGCCGTGAAAGAGCGCAGCACCAGGGTCTTTATCTCTGAACTGGAAGGCGATTTAACCAGGATTTCACCGCCGCCATTTCCCCAGTCGGGGTCTTCCCGCCTGCGCAGTTCCAGACTCTTGTATTGGGCGTCAGAATTGCGGTTCACCACCCACACAGGGCGTTCATCGGCCATGGTTTCATCTACGAGCAGCTTTTTCACCGAACCGTCTGAGAGGATGGCATACCCTTCGTTGGTGGTGGCGCCGTCTCCGGGGTCGAAGGTGATGACTGGCCCCGTGTGACCGTCCCAGGACTCGGAGTTGGGCCAGTAGATCTGGACATCGGAGAGGGCCAGCGAATCCAGCCATGCGCGGGCGTCCCTGCCACCAGCCTTCGTCTGGAGCATCGCCTCCCGGAGGACGTCGCGTAGGGGATGCGCGTAGGTATCGGCCTTGGTGGGGGCCGATGCACCTACCCCCGTCCCGGGCGCGGCGAACAGGTCCAGCATGCGGTATTCCTCGTCATAGCCGTTGGAGGCCGATGCCGTAGCGGCGTCATGCACCTCCTTCAGATGTCCTTCTTCGAGGGGAATGGACGAGAGCAGCTGCGCCACCTCCTGGAGAGTGACGAAACGGGGCTCGCTGACGGGGCCGTGAGAGTAAACTTCCATTCGGGAACAGCCGCTCAGAAAGGCGGTGAAAAGGGCCGCGGCAGATGCGGCAAGAATAGCACTGTACTTCATCATCTTTTTTTCTACAAAGTACAGAATACTTATCCGTTTCATCAAAAATGAAACGGATAATCGACAAAAAAGGCCTTGCAGCGCTGTGCAGGGCCTATCTCATGTAAAACACAAAGCGATTTTTGTCGAAAAAATCGGTCACTGTTTCGCTTTGGTGGAAGCCTGAGGAGCGAAAAACCTCCACCGTCTCGTTTCCGAGGGCCTCGTTGATTTCCGTAAGACCCTTTCCCTCGGGGGCAAGGAAGCGCTGCGACCAGCGGGCCACCGCACGGTAGAAAAGGAGCGGATCGTCGTCCGGGACAAAGAGTGCCTGGGCAGGTTCATATTCCAATACGTTCCGGCGCATGGCTGCCTTTTCCTTTTCCAACACATAGGGTGGATTGGAAAGGATGAGGTCAAACTGACCGTGGTTATACTGAAAGTTTTCCTCGCTTTCCAGGACATCGGCCTTTACAAAGGTAGGGGCGACAGCGCCCTTTGCCTTGAGCTCCTCCGAGAAATTCTGGCTGCGGGCCACCTCCAGCGCTTTTTCAGAGATGTCTATCCCCACAACCCGGGCGCCGGGAACGGCCAGGGCCACCGACCAGGCAATGCAGCCCGACCCGGTGCAGAGGTCCAACACCCGCACGGGCTCGGCCTGTTTTCCGAAGGGAATGCGCATGCGGCGGGTCATATCGGCCAGCTTCACCGCCTCCTTCACCAGGAGCTCCGTCTCGGGACGGGGAATGAGGACATCCGGGGTGACACGGAAAGTGCGCCCGCAGAATTCGGACTTGCCCAGCACGTACTGGATGGGTTCTCCGGCCTTGAGGCGCTCCATAGCCCGGGAGAGAGGCTCTTCATCTTTCCCGTCAATCTGATAGTGTGGCTCTACAATGTGCGTATAGCTCTTGGTGCCGATGAGTTCCTCGCACAGCATGAGGACAATGCCGTGTGCCTCCTGGGCAGGGTACAACGACTCCAGGGCCTGAGCGCCCGCTTTCAAAAAATCGGAAAGCAGCATGGGCTAGGAATTCTCGATGATGGTGGTGAGGAAGTCCGTGATGCTGATGCCGGCGGCGCGGACCATCTTGGGAACCAGCGAAGCGTTGGTCATGCCGGGGATGATGTTCACTTCCAGGAAGTAGATGCCGTCCGGGGAAGATATATAGTCCATGCGGACAAGGCCCTTGCAGCCCAGGCAGCGGTAGATCTTGCGGGTGATTTCCTGCACCTTCTCCGACAGTTCCTGGGGAATTTCTGCGGGGCAGACTTCCTGGCTGAGGCCGTTGTACTTGGCGTCGTAGTCGAACCAGCCGGTAGAGGAGATGATCTCGATGACGGGCAGCGTCTTTACGTCCTTACCGTCAAAGTAGGCGGCGCAGGTAAGTTCGTGCTCACTGGGGATGGCAGCCTCGACAATGACCGTATCTCCCTCCACGAAGGCATAGCGGATGGCAGCCGGAAGGTCCTCCGCCTTCTCCACCTTGGTGATGCCGAAACTGGAACCGCCGCCGGTGGGCTTCACAAAAAGGGGCAGGCCCAGGCGCTTCACGGCCCTGTCGCAGAACTCTTCCACGTTTTCTCCCTGGCGGATGAAAGCATCGGGAGCCAGTTTCACGATATCGGTTCCCCTGAGGTAGCTCTTGCAGGAGTATTTGTCAAAGGCGATGGTGGTGACGAAGGCGCTGCAGCTGGAATGCGGGATGCGGAGCATCTCCAGGTATCCCTGCAGGAGGCCCGTCTCGCCGGGCGCACCGTGCTGCATGATGTAGGCAAAGTCGAACTTGATCTTCTCTCCCAGCACCATCACGGAAAAGTCGGACTTATCCACTTCGGGCTGGGCGCCCTCGGGGAAAGGCTGGCGCATAGAATTGGCCTTGCGCATGGCCACCAGCTTCCAGTCTCCGAAGCGGGCGAAGATTTCATAAACGTCGTAACGGAATTCGTCAATACGGGATGCGGTGAACTCACCGCTGCGGCACGACACTTCCCATTCCGACGAGTCGCTGCCGTAGATTACAGCTATGGATTGATATTTAGACATTATTCGAAGTAATAGTTCTCAAGATCAGTTTTTTCGGGGGTGGTCTCCTCATCCATGGGCGTGCACCACGAGCCCTTGAGGTGCTCGGGGAAGACGTCGGTCTCGGAGATGCCCAGGGTAGGGTCGGCCAGGACTTTCTTCATCCAGATGCCCCAGATGGGAAGGGCCATGTTGGCACCCTGGCCCAGGTTGGTGTTGGCAAAATGCACATAACGGTCCTCGGCGCCCACCCACACACCGGCGGTGATGCGGGGCGTATAGCCGATGAACCAGCCGTCGGAGTTGTCGTTGGTGGTACCGGTCTTGCCGGCGATTTCTCCCTTGAGACCGTACTTGACGCGAAGGCGGATGGCCGTGCCGGAGTCTACCACGGCGCGCATCATGTGAATCATTTCACCGGTAGCCGTGAGGGACAGGGCCTCGCGTTTGCGGTCGCTGAACTGGCCCAGCACATTGCCGTCGCTGTCCTCGATGCGGGTGACGAAGATGGGAGTGGTGTACACGCCGCCGGAAGGGTAGGTGTTATAGGCGGTGACCATGTCGTAGACGGAAAGGTCTGCCGAGCCCACGCAAAGGGCCACCACAGGGTCTACAAACCCGCCGATACCCATCTTTCGCATCATGGACACCATGGACGGGGCGCCCAGCTGCTTCATGAGGTAGGCCGATACGGAGTTGGAGCTGTGTGCGAGGCCCCAGGTAAGGTCTACCATGGTGCCGTCGGCGTGAGGGTCCTGGGGCGACCAGGTCTCTTCCTCGGTGCCGGTGGCAATCACGACGGGCGAATTGAGGACGGGGTCGCAGGGCGTCATGCCGCTTTCCATGGCCTGGGTATACAGGAACGGCTTGATGGTGGAGCCCACCTGACGCTTTCCCTGGCGCACGTTGTCGTACTTGAAGTAGCGGTAGTCCGGTCCTCCCACGTAGGCGCGGATGTGTCCGGTGCCCGGTTCAATGGCCATGAAGGCGGCGCGGAAGAAGGACTTGTAGTAGCGGATGGAGTCGTTGGGGGTGAGGGTGGTGTCCTTGTAGCCGGGGGCTTCCCAGGTGAACACGCGCATCCTCACCGGTTTGTCAAACGAGGCGTCGATTTCCTGCTGCGAATAGCCGGAAGCCTTCATCATGCGGTTACGGTCGCTCCAGCGGCGGGCCTGCTGCATGTTCTTTTCGATGACGGACTTTTCGGTGTCGGCCATGAAAGGTGGATTGCGACGGTACTTCAGCTCCCGCCAGAAAGCGGGCTGGAGGTCCTTGCCCAGGTGCTCGGTGATGGCTTCCTCGGCATAGCGCTGCATCTTGTAGTTGATGGTGGTATAGATGCGGAGGCCGTCCTGGTCCAGGTCATAGGGGGTGCCGTCGCTCTTGAAATTCTTGTTGAGCCAGCCATACACCGGATCGTCGGCCCACAGAAGGGAGTCCACCTGATAGTCTTCGTAAAAATAGTAGGAGCTGCGCCTGGGAGCTTCGGCGTTCATGGTGCGGCGGAGCATGTCGCGGAAATACGGGCCGATGCCGGTGGTGCGATCTCCCCTGCGGGTGGCCAGGACGATGGGAAGGGCCTTGAGGGAGTCTCTCTCCTCCGGGGTGATGTACTTCATCTCTCCCATACGGTCCAGTACCAGGTTGCGGCGCTTCAGGGCGCTCTCCGGGTTGATGGCGGGGTTGTAGCGGGTGGGCTTGTTCACCATGCCCACCAGGACGGCGCTTTCTTCCGTGAGCAGTTCGGAGGGCTTTTTCCCGAAGAACTGGCTGGCGGCGGAGGAGATGCCATAAGAGTTGGAGCCGAAGAAGATGGCATTGAGGTACATGTCCACAATCTCTTCCTTGGTGTAGTTTCTCTCCAGTTTGATGGCAGTGATCCATTCCTTGAGCTTGATCCAGACCATCTTCGCCTTCCCGACATGTTCTCCTCGGGGGTAGAGGGTCTTGGCCAGCTGCTGGGTGATGGTGGAGCCGCCTCCCTGCGAGGAGTCGTGGGAGAGGAGCGTCTTGAACAGGACGCGTCCCAGGGACTGCAGGTCCACTCCGGAGTGCTCATAGAAGCGCTTGTCCTCCGTGGCCACGGCGGCCTGGACCAGCGAAGGGGCCAGTTCCTCATAGCTGACGAAGGTACGGTTTTCTATATGATAAGTAGTAAGGATCTCCCCTTCTTCCGCGATGACCTGGGTGGCCAGCTTGGTGTCGGGGTTTTCCAGCTGCTCGATGGAGGGGATGTCGGCGAAGGCCCACACCAGGATGAGAAGAAGGATGAGCGCCGCGAACGGAGTGACCAGCAGAAACCAGAACCACTTAACTATTTTTTTCTTGAGTGCGTCTGTCATGGGCAAAAAAACAGTGTTTTCACAAGACCTTAGGTCTTGGCAAAATTCAACCTGCAAAATTAATCAGAAAATTTGGATTTATCCCCGAATTCTCCCTTACTTTGCAGAAAAATTGAAGGTATGAGTGGAATCAATTTAGTGATTGTAGAGTCTCCCGGAAAGGTGAAAACCATCCAGCAGTATCTGGGTAAGGATTACCTTGTCAAGGCCTCCATCGGCCATATCCGGGACCTGGAAGAGCATAAACTCAGCGTAGATGTAGCCAACGGATTCAAGCCGGAGTATATTGTTCCCGCCGAGAAAAAGAAGGTGGTGGCAGAACTCAAAAAACTGGCCTCCGAGGCTGGGACCGTATGGCTGGCGTCCGATGAGGACCGCGAGGGGGAGGCCATTTCCTGGCACCTTCGCGAGACGCTGGGCCTGCCCCGGGAGAAAACCCGCCGCATTGTGTTCCACGAAATCACCAAACCGGCCATCCTGGAAGCCATCCAGCACCCCAGGGACATTGACATGAACCTCGTGGATGCCCAGCAGGCCCGCCGCGTGCTGGACCGCCTGGTGGGTTTCGAGCTGTCCCCCATCCTGTGGAGAAAGATTCAGCCCAAGCTCAGCGCCGGTCGTGTGCAGAGCGTGGCGCTGCGCCTTATCGTAGACCGGGAGAAGGAGATCATGGCCTTCCGCCCCGAGCCGTACTATCGCGTAGAGGCAGCGTTCCAGCCCGAGGGGTCATCGGCCAAGGTAAAAGCGACGCTGGACACCCGGTTTTCCAGTGAGGAGGAGGCCCGGCGCTTCCTCGAGGACAGCATCGGCGCGGTGTACTGCATAGACTCGGTGGAGAAAAAGGAAGGTGTCCGCTCTCCGGCGGCTCCGTTCACTACGTCCACCCTTCAGCAGGAGGCAGCCCGCAAGCTGCACTTCCCCGTGGCCACCACCATGCGCGTAGCACAGGGGCTCTACGAGCGCGGTCTCATCACTTACATGAGAACGGACTCCACCAACCTGTCCAAACTCGCGCTGGGCGCGGCGCACAAGTTCATCGAAGAGAATTTTGGCGCGGAGTATCACCACTTCCGCCAGTACCAGACCAAGTCCAAGGGGGCCCAGGAGGCGCACGAAGCCATCCGTCCCACCTACCTGGACCATACCACCATCGAGGGCACGCCGCAGGAGAAAAAGCTCTACGAACTCATCTGGAAGCGCACCATCGCCAGCCAGATGGCAGAGAGCCGCGTCCTGAACACCACCCTCAAGGTGGGTTCCGACAAACGGCCGGAGAAATACGGCATCCAGTCCATGGAACTCCTGTTTGACGGTTTCATGAAAGTGTATCTGGAGGGCCGCGACGACGACGAGCCCACCGACACCGAGGAGGTGGTGCTGCCGCAGCTGAACAAGGGAGACATCATGGTGGAGGCCGGGGTGAATGCCCTGTGCAAGTTCACCGCTCCGCCGCTGCGCTATTCCGAGGCTACGCTGGTGAAGAAGCTGGAGGAGCTGGGCATCGGCCGTCCTTCCACGTACGCCGCAACGGTAGACACCCTCACCCGGGGCCGCGGCTATGTGGCCAAGGGAGACAAGGAGGGACAGGCTTTCGAAGTTACCAACCTGTCGCTCAAGGGAGGTGCCGTCAAGGCAAGCGTGAAGAAAGAGACGGTGGGCGCAGAGAAAGGCAAGCTGCTGCCGCAGGAGATCGGCCTCATCGTGACAGATTTCCTGGTGGACAACTTCACCGACATCCTGGACTACGATTTCACGGCCAACGTAGAGACGGACTTCGACGAGGTGGCAGAAGGGCACAAAGCCTGGCAGGACACCATTGACGCGTTCTACAAGCCGTTCCACAAGCATGTGGAGGAGGTGCTGCAGGACCGCAATTACAGCAACAAGGTTACCCGCGAAATTGGAACAGCTCCGGACGGAGACAAGGTGATCGCCGCGTTTGGCAAGTTTGGACCGTATGTGCAGAAGGGTGAAGGAGAGCGTCGTCAGAGCGCTTCGCTGGGAAAAGGCCAACTGATTGAAACCATTACCCTTGAAGAGGCCTTGAAACTGCTGGAACTTCCCCGCACCGTGGGGCAGCTGGACGGAATTGACGTGGTGGCTACAAGTGGCAAGTTTGGTCCTTACTTAAAATACGGAAGCAAAAATGTGAAACTTCCCCGTACGGCAGACCCTCTCACGGTTACGCTGGGCGAGTGCGCCGCGCTAATTCGCGAAGCATCAGAGGAAAAGCCTGCTAATACGTATATTGCCGAATTCGGAGACATCAAAGTAGTAAACGGAAGATACGGACCTTATATCAAGCTGAACACTTCCAATTTTAAAATTCCCAAGGGAACCGATGCCTCCACGCTTACCGAGGCTGACTGTCAGGCAATTATCGCCCAATCTGAGCCCACAAAAAAATTTAGCAGGAAACGGGGAAAATAAATAATTTTTGTATCTTTGTGGCGGTTAGTTCTAAAATGTAAGTAGTATGTCCAGTTACCACCTTGATCCGGTAGACCAAAAGATCCTGTCTTTCCTCGTCAAGAACGCCCGTATGCCGTTCCTCGAGATTGCCCGTGAATGCGGCGTTTCCGGCGCGGCTATCCACCAGCGCTACAAAAGGCTGGAGGCCAATGGTGTCATTACCGGCTCCCGCCTGCAGGTGAAGCCCCAGGCTCTCGGTCTCAACGTATGCGCTTTCATCAGCATCACGCTGTCGGAAAGCACCAAGTATCCGGAGGTGATTGCCAACCTCAAGAAAATTCCGGAAATTGTGGAATGCCACTTCGTTACCGGCAAGTATGCCATTCTGGCAAAAGTATACTGCCTGGACAACGACCACCTCATGGAGGTACTCCTGAACACCATCCAGAAACTGCCCTACATCCAGAGCACAGACACCATGATCTCCCTGGACGAGCCCATCGAGCGCCAGGTATGGGTAAAGGATTTCAAGAGCACCAGCTATACGGGCCGTGACTAGCGTCACGTCCCTTCTCGCTCAACTCTTCTGAGGGGGCTCCGCCCCCTTAAAAACCCCCGCGGCCTCCGGCCGGCCGCCCTGCAGAGCGGCTATTCTAACTGGGTGATGAGGAGTTGTGCTATTTTCAGATCATCTGGAGTAGTGATTTTGATATTGTACCGTTCGCCTTCGCTGAAGGTGAGCGGTATTCCGTATCGGGCGGCGACGGAGGCGTCGTCGGTGAAGAGGGTGTCGTACCCTTGCGTATAAGCGGCCTTGATATCCCGGGCGCGGAAAATCTGGGGAGTCTGGGCGCCATAGATGCGGCTGCGGTCGATGGGTTCACCGGTAGCGCGGAGGGTACCGTCGGCCTGCTTCTGCAGCACCTTGAGGGTGTCGGTGACGGGGAGGACGGGGATGAGCGCGGGAACGTTTTGGGCCGATGCAAACAACTCCCGGATCTTCTCCACGCTGATGAGGGGCCGCACGCCGTCATGAACGGCGACGAGGGCGCTGTCGGGAACAAATTCCAGGGCATTCTTGACCGAATGGAAACGGGTGAAGCCGCCCTTGACAAGCCGCTGCGGGCAGGTAAAGCCGGCCCTGACGCAGTATTCCCGCCAAAAAGGGATATGGTCTTCCGGAAGGACGGTAATGATGCGGATGCCGGGCATGGCCTCCATGAACTTTTCGATGGTGATGCGAAGAATGGGCTTTCCATCCAGTTTCATGAACTGTTTGGGAACGGAACTTCCCATACGGGTTCCGATGCCGCCTGCAGTAATAATCACAAAAAAATCTTCCATCCGCTCAATGTTTGATGCAAATGTAAGATATTTTTCGTAATTTTGGAGGTTTATTAGAATTTAGAAAAACTACATATGGCATTTCGCTTCCTAAACCAAGAGCTGGCTATGGACCTCGGGACCGCCAACACCATCATTTTCCAGAATGATCAGATTGTGCTGGACGAGCCTTCCATCGTAGCCATCGACAACCAGACGGGAAAGTGCATCGCGCTGGGCCAGAAGGCCAAGATGATGCATGAAAAGACCAATCCTGGCATCAAGACCATCCGCCCCCTGAGGGACGGTGTGATTGCAGACTTCAACGCCGCAGAGATGATGATCCGCGGCTTCATCAAGCAGGTGAACGCCCGTCACCGCAGCATATTCGCCTCCAACCTCAAGCTGGTTGTGGGCATCCCTTCCGGTTCCACGGAAGTGGAGATCCGCGCTGTGCGCGACTCCTCCGAGCACGCTGGTGGCCGGGACGTGTACCTGATCTACGAGCCCATGGCTGCAGCCCTCGGTATCGGCCTGGATGTGGAGGCGCCCAAGGGCAATATGGTCGTTGACATCGGAGGCGGCACCACCGAGATTGCCGTCATTTCCCTCGGCGGCATCGTCCAGCAGGAGTCCATCCGTATCGCCGGCGACGTGTTTACGGCCGATATCCAGAACTACCTGCGCCAGCAGCACGTCATCAAGGTGGGTGAAACCACGGCGGAGAAAATCAAGATTGCCGTAGGCGCCGTCATCCCCCAGCTGGATGTAGAACCGGAGCCGTTCCTGGTGCGCGGTCCCAACCTCATGACCGGCCACCCGGTAGAGGCCCTCATCCCCTACCAGGAAATCGCACACTGCCTGGACAAGTCCATTGCCCGCCTGGAAGCCGCCATCCAGCAGACGCTGGAGCAGACTCCTCCGGAGCTCTACTCCGACATCGTGGAGAACGGTATCTTCCTCAGCGGCGGCGGTTCCCTGCTCC
>CAMODD010000016.1:0-28475 GCA_946611215.1 uncultured Bacteroidales bacterium
GGCAGATACCGCCGATGTAGCGCCGGTCACGGCCCCACTCCAGGAAACGGCGGGCGAACAGGAAGATGAGCGGCACGGGAATCATGTTGCCCGCGACGGAAACCAGGATGGAGGGGATAACGGGAAGCCCCATGCCCACAGCCACGGGAATGGCGCCGCGCAGTTCAATAAGCGGTACCATGGAAATAAAAAAGATGATCAGGAATTTCTTCATTGGGCAGAGGATGTATGGGCGGCAATGAGCGCCTTGATCTCTTCCTTGGCCGTGCGCCAGCGGGGAATATCAATCTTGGTGCCGATAACCTCCACCACCTTGGCGGCAATGATGGAACCCACTTCTCCGCAGACGCGCAGCGGCATGCCCAGGGAGTGAGCATAGAGGAAACCGGCCGCGTAGGTATCTCCCGCACCGGTGGCATCCACAGGCGTGGCCGGCCAGGGCTCGATGAAGTGGTACTCGTCTCCGGAACGCACCATGGAACCGGCCTTGCCCACTTTCACCACGGCAATCTTGCAATACTTGGAGAGTTCCACGATGGCCTCCTGCGGCTCCAGTTTGGTAAAGGCCTTGGCTTCGCTCTCGTTGGCAAAGACAATGTCCACGTAGTTTTCTACCAGGTTGTGGAAGAAGGCATCGTTGGATTCCACCACATTGTAGGATGCCATGTCGATGGAAATGATGCAGCCGGCCTCTTTGGCCAGCTTGGCTGCCCGGGAGATAAGCTCTTGATTCTGCACCAGGTAGCCCTCAATGTGGAAGTAGTCGTATCCTTCAAAGAAGTGGGGATTGAGGTCTTCGGGACCCAGTTCCAGCGTAGCGCCCATGTAGTCGGCGAAGGTGCGCTCGGCGTTGGCCCCCGTGATAAACACCATGCAACGGCCGCTGGACTTTTTGCTGTAGAGCATCTGGGCCTTGACGCCGTACTGCTCCATGGTGCTCTTGAAAAGGTTGCCCAGGTCGTCGTTGCCTATCTTTCCGAGGAAGGCCGACGGCATTCCGAAAATGGCCGTACACGTGATGGTATTGGCTGCACTCCCGCCCGGAACGTACTTGACGCCATAGTTCTTGAGCTCTTCCCAGATACGGTCTCCGGTTTCCATGTCCACATGCTGCATGCTGCCCAGCGGAAGATGGAATTTACGAAGGAGGGCGTCGTCCGGAAGGACGGCCAGGATGTCGGTAAGCGCGTTGCCGATGCCAAGGATAGATTTCATAGCGCAAAGATACCCAATATTTACGGATTTTCCATTACCTTTGCAGAGTATGGACAAGAAAACGAAAAATATCCTCAGCTACGCTTTCTGGACGCTGGTGGCCGGTCTCCTCATCTGGTTCTGCCTCCGGGCCGTGGACTGGGCGCAGTTCTCGGAGGCCCTGATGGCCTGCCGGTGGGAGTACATCCTCCTGTCCATGCTCCTCGGCGTCGCCGTCTTCTACATCCGCGGCATCCGATGGAAAATGCTGCTGGAGCCGTTCGATCCTTCCACATCGGCCATCACCACCTTTAACGCCTACAACATCTGCATGGCGGTGAACCTGGTGCTGCCGCGTGCCGGAGAGGTGGCCAAGCTGGGCTACGTAGTCCGCCACTCGGCCGTGGGAGAGGACGGGAAACGCCTTCTCACCTTTGACAAGGCGCTGGGAACCCTCCTCGTGGAGCGCGTGTGGGACGCCCTCGTCACCCTGGGCATGGGCGCGGTGCTCCTCCTTGTGAAGTGGGCCGATTTTGGCCCGTACCTTCAGGAAGCCCTTGCGGGCATGGGAATCGGCCAGGGACTCTGGTGGGGCATGGGCCTTGCGGCTGCCGCCCTTGCGGCCCTCGTCGTCCTTGCCTGGAAACTGCGCGAAAACGGCGGTATCTGGGGGAAAGTATGGGGCTTTCTCACGGGCATCGGCCGCGGGCTCCTGTCTTTCCGGCACATGAAGCATGCCTGGCTGTTTTTCCTCCATACGGCCGTTATCTGGGTCATCTACTGGATCATGAGCGCCAGCATCATCTGGGCCCTCCAGGATGTCCCCGCATTCACCGGCCTTACCCTCACCGACGCCTTCTTCCTCATGATCGCCGGCAGCATCAGTTCGGTGGTCCCCGTGCCCGGCGGCTTCGGCGCCTACCACGGCGTAGTGGCCGGAGCCCTGCACAGCATCTGGAAACTGCCGGTGTCGACGGGCATGGTCTACGCCACGCTCAACCACGAGTCACAGGTGCTTACGCAGGCCCTGGCCGGCCTGGCCTCCTATATCCACGAGAGTTTTATCCGCCGCGCAGAATGAAATTCGCCCTCATCGGACATCCCGTTGCAGGCTCGCTGAGTCCGCGCCTTGTGGCCGCCGCCTATGACGGCCGGCATACGTACGACCTCCTGGACTTCGAGCATTTCGAAGATGCCTGGAAGGCTTTTACAGAGGGTTACGACGGCATCAACGTCACCGCACCCTTCAAACAGGACGCCTTTGCCCGCGTGGACGTCCTCTCGCCCCAGGCCCGGGCAACCGGCGCCGTAAACCTGGTCACCCGCAGCTCCCGCGGCTTCGTGGGATACAACACCGACGTAGACGGCGTCCTCATGGCCCTTCGCGAGACCGGCCTCTCCTTTGCCGATGCCCTTGTAGTGGGAACCGGCGGTGCCGCAAGGGCTGCCGTGCATGCGGCGCAGCTCCTCGGATGCAAGGTCACCGTAACCGGACGGTCACTGGAAAAAGCGGCAGCACTCGGATGCCCCGCGGTGCCGCTCCCGGAGGCCGGAACCCTTCGGCCAGACGTCATCCTCTACACCCTCCCGGGCCGGGTGCCCGTTCCGGAAGGACTTCCCCTCACGGACGCCGTCGTGCTGGAGGCCGAATACCGCATCCCGCAGCTTGCCGATATTCCCTGCCGGCAGTACGTGAGCGGCCGCCGATGGATGCTGGGCCAGGCCTATGCCGGCTACAGCCTTTTCACCGGTGAAGAGCCGTCACTTGAAAAAATGTCAAAAGTTTTGTAACTTGGCTTGGCGTTTACAGGACGTCAGAATTTAACATTTATCTATTATGTCTCTTAACAAAGTCATGCTGATCGGTAACGTTGGAAACGACCCCGAAGTACGTTACCTTGAATCCAATCCCCAGAACCCTGCCGCCAACGCCAAGGTGGCATCCCTGCGCCTGGCCACCACCGAGCGCTACCGGGACCGCAACGGTGAACTCCGCGAGAATACCGAATGGCACAGCGTCACGCTCTGGCGAAACAACGCCGACGTCGTGGAAAAGTATGTCCACAAGGGCTCCCAGGTCTACATCGAAGGCCGGCTGCGCACCCGCCAGTGGACAGACCAGAGCGGAAACAACCGCTACACCACGGAAGTAGTAGCCGATACCATCCAGCTCCTGGGCAAGCGCCCGGATAACGCCGGCGGCGCACCGCAGGGCGGCTATTCGCAGGCCCAGCCCGCCGCTCCGGCCTATCAGCCTGCGGCACCTGCCTATCAGCCTGCCGCATCGGCCTACAGCCAGCCCGCCGCTCCGGCTTATCAGCCGGCCGCACCCGTAGCCCCCGCCGCTCCCGCTGCTCCCGCCGCTCCCGTAGCCCCTGCCGCTCCGGCTGCTCCGGCTGCTCCCGTAGCACCCGCTGCAGGACCTATGCCTGCCGCCGAGCCCACGGACGACCTGCCGTTCTAACCGCCATCTTTGCCGTGGAAGTAACTGGCTAAAAGTCAGAACATTAACGAAAAACGCCTGGTAAATTTTCACCAGGCGTTTTTCGTTATCATATTACGAATCAGCGTGTTAGCTCCACGCAAGGCATGTGCCGATTACAAAAGTGCCTCCAGCTGCGTAACTTGCTCTGCTGTAGTGGCCCAGCTGGTGGCAAAGCGCGTGACGGCACGGCCGTCAGGAAGCGTATCCCACACCTCATAGGCCACCTTGCCTTCCAGGCGCTGCATAGCCTCGGGCGTAAGCAGCACAAACTGCTGATTGGTGGGAGAATCCATAAACAGCTCGTAGCCTTTGGAGACGAATAGAGCCTTCAGCTGCATGGCCAGGTCAATAGCGCCGCGGGCTATCTTGAAATAGAGCCCGTCCGTGAACAGCACGTCAAACTGGATACCCAGCAGACGGCCTTTGGCCAGGAGCGCGCCATGCTGCTTTACCATGGTGAAGAAGTGCTCCGGAGCGCCGTGCGGGAACACGACGGCCTCTCCGCAGAGCGCACCCACCTTGGTTCCGCCAATGGTAAACACATCACAAAGCGCAGCCAGATCCTGCAGCGTCACGTCGCAGGCAGGGCTCATGAGGCCGTAGCCCAGACGGGCGCCGTCCACAAACAGCGGCAGCTTGTACTCGTCGCACACGGACCGGAGCGCCCGCAGCTCAGATAAAGAATAGAGCGTACCGTACTCCGTGGGGAACGAGATGTACACCAGTCCCGGAAACACCATGTGGTCGTAGGAGCCGTCGGCATAGTAGTGCGCAAGGTAGGCGCGAAGGTCATCGGCCCGCATCTTGCCCTCGTGGGAGGGAAGGGTGAGCACCTTGTGTCCGGTGTATTCCACGGCGCCGGCCTCGTGCACGGCGATGTGTCCGGTCTCGGCCGCCACCGCCCCCTGATAGTCGCGGAGCATGGTGGCAATGACGGTGGAGTTGGTCTGCGTGCCGCCGGTGAGGAGGAAAACCTCTGCGGAAGGGCAGGCGCAGGCCTCGCGGATACGCTTACAGGCCGATGCCGTAAAAGCGTCGTGCCCATACCCGGGCTCCTGCTGTAAATTGGTCTCGAGAAGGCGCTGTAAAATAAGGGGATGCGCGCCCTCGTTGTAGTCACAGGTAAAAGAAATCATAAGTTCGCGATAAGTTCTACGGGACAGTGGTCCGATCCAAAAATTTCATTATGAATCCCGGTAGAAACGATGGCATCCTTCAAGGCCTCGGACACCACGAAGTAGTCGATGCGCCATCCGGCATTGCGTGCACGGGCGTTCATGCGGTAGCTCCACCAGGAGTATTTCACCTCCGTGGGATGCTGAAAACGCCAGCTGTCCACAAAGCCCGCCTTCAGGAGCTCGGAGAACTTACCCCGTTCCTCGTCGGAGAAACCGGCATTGAAGTGGTTGGTGGAAGGGTTCTTGAGGTCAATTTCCTCGTGCGCCACATTGAGGTCTCCGCAGTAGATGACCGGTTTAGGGAGGGCCGATAAATACCCGCGCAGGTCGTCTTCCCAGCGCATGCGGTAGTCCAGCCGCCGGAGCCCGTCCTGCGAATTGGGGACGTAGGCGCACACCAGGAAGAATTTCTCGTACTCCAGCGTGATGAGCCGCCCTTCATGGTCGTGCTCGTCCACGCCCATCCCGTAGCGCACGGAAAGCGGCGTGTGACGCGTGTAAACGGCCGTTCCGGAGTAGCCCTTTTTCTCTGCATAGTTCCAGTAGGACTGGTACCCGGGGAACTCCAGGTCCAGCTGTCCTTCCTGCATCTTGGTTTCCTGCAGGCACACGAAGTCGGCGTCCAGTTCCACAAAAATATCGGCGAAGCCCTTGCCCGCCACAGCCCGCAGGCCGTTTACGTTCCAGGAGATGAATTTCATACTATTCCAGGGTCCAGGTGGCACCGTCCTTGGTGTCCTTGACGGCAATGCCGAAGGCGGCCAGGGTGTCGCGGATGCGGTCGCTCTCGGCCCAGTTCTTCTCCTCGCGGGCCTTCTTGCGCGCATCCAGCACCAGTTGCATCACGCCGTCCAGCGCCTTCTCGGCCTTTCCGGAAGCGCCGGCCTCTTCATCCCTGAGGCCCAGCACACCGCCCACCACCTCGTCGAAGAGGACTTTGAGGGCCGATGCATCCGAGGCCGACAAGTTTCCGCCGTTAATGAGCTTCACGGCTTCGAACAGGTGCGCAATGGCGACCGGGGTGTTCATGTCGTCGCAGAGGGCGTCCATCATCGCCTCGTAGATGGCCGATACGGCCGGGGAGGCCGACAGGTCTCCGGAAGGAGCGTTAGACACCGCTCTCCAGGCAGCCATAAGGCGCTTGTAGCCTTTCTCTGCGGCCTGCAGGGCCTCGTTGGAGAAGTCCAGCGTGCCTCTGTAGTGTGCCTGCAGAATGAAGAAACGGATGGTCATGGGGGTGTAGGCCTGGGAGAGCTTCTCGTGCTCGCCGGCAAACAGCTGCGGCAGCGTAATGAAGTTCCCGAGGGACTTGCCCATCTTCTGGCCATTGATGGTAATCATGTTGTTGTGCACCCAGTAGTGCACGCCCTGCGTACCGCGGGATGCCACATTCTGGGCAATCTCACACTCATGGTGCGGAAACATGAGGTCCATGCCGCCGCCGTGAATGTCGAACTCGGTACCCAGATACTTCTCCCCCATCACGGAGCACTCCAGGTGCCAGCCGGGGAAGCCGTCTCCCCAGGGGCTGGGCCACCGCATGATGTGCTGCGGCTCCGCCTTCTTCCAGATGGCGAAGTCATAAGGAGCCCGCTTGTCCCCCTGGCCGTCCAGGGTGCGGGTACCTTCCAGCGTAGCCTCCAGCGTACGGCCGCTGAGAACGCCATAGTTATGGTCCCGGTTGTACTTCTGGACATCGAAATACACGCTGCCGTTGCTCTCGTAGGCATATCCGGCGGCAAGAATCTTCTTCACGGTCTCGATCTGCTCGATGATATGGCCGCTGGCACGGGGCTCGATGGAAGGCGACTGCACATTGAGAAGCCGCATGGCCTCGTGGTAACGCTCAGTGTAGTACTGCACCACCTCCATGGGCTCCAGCTGCTCCAGCCGGGCCTTCTTGGCAATCTTGTCCTCCCCTTCGTCGGCATCGTGCTCCAGATGGCCTACGTCGGTGATATTGCGTACATAACGCACCTTGTAGCCCAGATACTTCAGGAGACGGAAGAGTACGTCATAGGTCACACCCGGACGGGCATGACCCAGATGAGCGTCTCCATACACCGTAGGGCCGCACACGTACATGCCTACGTGGCCTTCGTGAATGGGTTTGAAAAGTTCCTTATTGCGGGTAAGGGTATTGGTAAGATATAAAGGTCTCATCTTGTACAATTTCTCAATCGTACAAAGATACGCATTTTTGCGCGCAACTCCAATCTGGCGACAAAGCCGCCGCCATCGGCCCACCACCATCAGCCCGGCGCCATCGGCCTGCCGTCCCCTCCCCGCCACCATCGGATCACAAGAGGCCGTGGAGGTAACTATCTGGCAGCTAGTATTTTAGGCAAAAATGCCTAGAAAAATTTCACTAGGCATATTTGCTTATTTGTTTGGATATCAACGAATTATCTCCATGCGGCGAAAATTTGTTTTGGAAAGTTCAAATCGATTTCGCATCTTTGTGTTGAGGATGAGAGCTCACTATTACACTGTTGTATGGAAAAGACAGTTTATATTGGTGCGCTCACACATTGTTTTCAACGCACAGAAGACCACGGCGTGGTTTTTTACAAGGTAAGCGATTACCTTCTTTACTTTACCATTTACTGCGTGTTGGCCCGTAGGTACAAACTGCGGGTCCTCAAACTGGCTTTAATGGCAGACCATGTTCATCAGGCTGTCATTGAGGAGAAGTGGGGAGATCTTTCCCGGTTTGTAGGGCAGGTCAACGCTACGTTCTCACGGGAGTATAATGCTGCCGTCGGTCGCAAGGGGCCTCTGTGGGAGACACCTTACGGCCGTGCATACAAAAGAGGAGACAAAGCGGTACGCACATGCCTTGTTTACCTTGACAATAATCCGGTAGAGCGAAAGTTGGTTCTGCTGGCAGAGAACTACCGCTGGAACTTCATGGCCTATGCCAAAAGCAATCATCCTTTTTCCGAGAGAATTCGTCTGCGGGATGCATCCATGCCGCTGAGACGTGCACTCAAACAGGTCCAGATTCTCCATAGCCAGGGGCGCTATCTCCCCTACAGGCTGTTGCAGCGGCTTTTTTCCTCACTGCCCAGTGACAAGGAACGCGAGCAGCTGATAGACTTTATCATCAGCACGTATTCCGTCATCCGTTACATGGAAGCCATCCGCTATTTTGGCTCATACGAGGAAGAAGTGCTGGCTGCACACGCCACAACGGGTAGCGAGTTCGATATCCAGGAGGGATTCATCGGCAAATCAGATGCTTGTTATGGGCAGATGACCGGGCTCTTGCTGCGGAAGAAGCGTATCCAGGATATTCACCAGATCTGGACTCTGTCTCTCGCAGAAAAACGACAGCTGTTTTCATTCTTGAGGCAGAACACATCTGTCATGGGAGCACAAATTGCAGCCTTCCTTCATTTGCCGCTTGCCAGCGTGGGTGGAAATAATTAACAGTGAGTAAGTTACACAAAAATGCCTTTTCGGCTCACCAGGCATTTTTACACTATGCGCTGGGAATCAGCGCATTAGCTCCACGCGGCGCAGATCAAAAATAGAAGCGAAGGCCGACCCTATATTAATTCAAAATACTCACAAAATGCGAGAGGACTAAAATTTCACTTTTACCACCAGCGGCAGATGGTCGGACAAATCGGCCGTGCCTTCGGTGATAACCTGGGTGCTCACCACCTCAACCGGTGCGGCATCCTTGAAGGCGAACACATAGTCAATGCAGCGGTTGGGATTCCGGGACGGGAACGTGAGGGCTGTTCCGGAAAGGAGCGTCCAGAACTCCTGGGCCAGGGCAATCACCTCGCTGTCCGGGAACACATTGAAGTCTCCCACCAGAAATACGGGCTTGGCCGATCCCGCATAATGCGCCGTGAACCACTCGTTCACTTCCTGCATCTGCGTGAGGGCGGCCTCCGCGCTGCGATGATCCAGGTGCGTGGCGCCAAACACGCACTCCTCGGTCTCCACCACGCAAATGGCGCGGGCCTCAGCACCTTCTCCCTGCGAAAGCGGAACACGCATCTTTTTCAAAGCAGGCTGTGCACACACAACACCGTCACCGTACGCACCACCACGGTAGGCGATAGCACGGGCAAAGGCATAATCCCATTCCAGCATTTCTCCCAGATCTTTCACCTGGAAGGCGTTGTTTCGCGTATTGCAGCTGTCCAGTTCGCTCATCCCCACATAGGAGGCGCCGGTTTCCCGGATGAGCTGAGCCACACCGGGCATGCTGTTGTCCTGGTATTTGGAAAACACACCCACATTGTAGGACATCAGGGTAACCACCTTGGAAGTCCTTTTGCTTTCGCAGGCAAGAAGGGTAGAGAGGGCGAGGCCCAAAAGTAGTATTTTTTTCATAGCGCTATTTCTTATCTACAAACAAATTGACACGAGAAACGAGGTAGGCACGCACATCGGCCCACTTGTAATAAGGCCCGTCGAAGGGACGCAGGGATCCCAGGCGAACCTCCTCGCCGTTGTGCAGCACCTTCACCAGCACATCGCCTGCCTTGCCGCCCTTCGGGGTGTAGAACACCATCTGGAGGTTGGTGGCCATGGGCGAACGATAAGTCTGGAACACCTGCGCCAGGTTGTCGGGATTGGACGGATACTTGTTAAAATCGTCGATGTCCATGATCATCATGAGGGCCATCATGATGTGGTCGTGGCCATAGCGGAGGTCGGCGCCGCTTTCACGGGAAGCGAGGCGTGCATCGGCCTTCTCTATCATGTCATCCACAATGGACGAGCACGACGTGCGGTAGTAAATGTACTCGTTAAAGCGCTCGTAATTGTCCGTTTCCCAAAGCGTCGCGTACTCCTCAGGCGTAAAGAAGTCCTTCACGTCAAGGCGAATATCCTCGGGCACGCTGTTCATACCCGCTACAAACATGTAGAGGTTAAAGAACACGTCGTAGGCATTGCGATTGCCAAGGCCTGCCGATGCATCCTTGAACAGCCGTCCCAGCACCTCGGGATACTGCGGGAATCGGCGCAGGAAGAACTGCTCCGACGTCTCGAAGTACGGGAACACGGTATCCGGGCCCTTGTACACGAACGGGTTGCGGGCCTCGTTGGGACGCGTAGCCTGGATGTCTTCCTTGCCCTGATGGGCATAGACCGTTGCCTTCGGAGCCAGGCGGGAGAGGGCCGATACGCAGGAAGTCATGGACATGATGGAACGTACGGAGGCCGATGACGTAGCGTCTATCCGGCTTCCCTTTCCAAAGGCCTTTGGAAAGCTCTTCACCATAGTCTCCGCAATCTGGACATGCTGTGCCCAGCCCAGCGGAGTAAGGTCTCCCACGCGGTACTCCACCTTCTTCCAGAAGGGCTCCAGCGCATCCAGCATCTTGCGCCCATAAGGGGTAAGATTGTCGGCAGCCGCACCTTCCCGGAGCATTTCCAGGAGCACGGTGTAGGCCTTGGCGGTATAGGCATAGCGGGAACCGTGGCGGCCATAGTGACTGATGTAGGTAGCCTCATAGCCCTTCGGAGCCGGCGTAGCCGCCTTGGGGCCCCAGTCCAGCACACGGTCCAGGCCGGAGGACTTGTTCCAGTCGGCCATCACCTCCTCCCGCACGTTCACGACGGGAGCCTTGGGAGCCTCCACCAGGCAGAAGAAGGAAACCAGCTTGCGCTCTTTCTTGATCTCGGAGGGCTTGTTGCTGCTGGGCGTATTCACCAGATGTGTTCCGGAATCTCCGAATCCGCGCACACACATGGAAGTGGAACCGCCGCCGTCCATGTTCAAGGCATAGCGAGGGTGGAAGTTGCGCTCGATGAAACGGGTGAGCTCACGGGCGTTCATGCCCTCGCTGTCGCCGGGCCTGCGGCCGTCCACGATAATCATGAGGAAGTGCCCGTTCTCCGTCAGTGCCACGGCGGTACGGGGATGCCGTACACCCTGGTGACGGACAGGGGCCTCATAATTGTATTCCAGCATTTGTGCAGCGGTGAGCGTGCTGTCCACGAAGGAAGCACCCACCGGAGCGTAGTCGTCGATGAGCATGGGAGAGCTGGTAAAGATGTTTTCCCAGGCCGATGCCCCATAGAACGCCCGCTGCTCAGCAATGGATTTTCCCTTTCCGTCGGAGGCGATGCACACCGTCTGGCCCGTAGCGTCGGAGTAGATGGCGCCGTCGTTCTTCCAGTTGGGAACGGGCGTTGTCATCACCGTGTCTTTGGGCATGCAGGTATGATAGGTGCCGCCCGTCTTGACCACGATGGACTCCGGCTCGTAAGCCGCGTTGATGGCCGCCACGGCATTTTCCCGGCGAAAAACGGTGGAAGTCGTGCACTTCTCGTCGTACCACACCTGCCGCAGCGCATAGTTCTTGTTGGCCATGTCCCAGTCAATCACGTTGATTTTCTGGGGGGCTCCCGTCACCGGCTCCACGCCGCTGAAGTTGTAATAAGACACGCCGTCGGCAACGCTCACCACAGTCCATCCTTCTCCGGAGGGAGCCTGTGCAAAGGCCAAAGCCGCGCTAAAAAACAGGGCGAGTATCGCCACAAAGAAAGGAAATCTTTTCATATCAATCTGTCACTAATCTATCACTTGCTGCTTGCGCTTCCAGTTCAGGACCGGAAGCAGGAAAGAAATGACGGCTGCACCCAGCCAGAACCAGCTCACATAGGTAAAGTCGTGCACCCCGTCCACCATGTGGTTATCCAGAAGCACGCCGGTAATCACGTTCTGCAATCCGGCTGCGGCATAGGAGGCCAGGCCCACGATACCGAGGGCTGCGCCAGTTGCCTGACGGGGCACCAGGTCAATGGCCATGAGGCCGCCAATAAAGCTGATGAGAACGCCGATGGCAATACCGAACAGTATCATGGACAGGTACACCATCCACTTCTGCCCACCGCCAAACAGGAACAGGGCCAGAGCAATGGCTTCCAGGATACCGGCGACAAAGGCCGGATACTTGCGGTCTCCCTTGAACACTTTGTCGGAGAGCCAGCCGGAGAAAACAGTACCCAGTACGCCGAAGATGGGGTTCACGCCCACGATGGCGCCGGCTTCGGTGATGCTGTAGCCACGGGCTTCCTGGAGGAAGATGATGCCCCATTCGTTGATGGCGTAGCGGCTCATGTACATGAAGGCACTGGAAAGGGCCAGGATCCACACGCCGGGGTTCTTCACCACGGCAGCCTGCATGCGGCGCGTCTCGGCCCGTTTTTCCTCGGCCGATACGGCCTTGGGCTGAGGCTCGCCCGCCAGTTTCTCAATGGAAGGAAGTCCCTTGCTCTCCGTGCTGTTGTGCAGGAAGAAGACAATGATGAGGACGCCGAAAACGCCGGCCAGGGCAGCGCCGAAGAAACCCCACTTCCAGCCGAAGGCGGCCACCAGCGCGCTCACAAAAACAAAGGAGAGGCCTTCGCCAATGTTGTGGGAGGAGCTGAAGAGGCCATAGAACGTGCCTCTAATGCGCAGGGGGAACCAGCGCGAGAGGGAGATGATGGCCGGCGGAGCACCCATGGACTGTGCGCAGCCGTTGATGGCCCAGCACACCGCGAAGGCGATGAAAAGGCCCGTATTGGCCAGGTTCCCGTTCATGGCTTCCACGCCAAGGATGCCCATGGTGAAGTTCATTGCCACGGACACGCAGAGGCCTGCTGCCATGAAGCGCTTGATATTGGCGCTGTCGGCCAGGAAACCGCTCACCAGCTTGGCAATGGCGTAGGACCAGTACATGCACGCGCCGATGATACCCAGCTGCGTGGCGTTAAGGAGTCCCGCGTCAATGAGCGGCTGCTTCATTACGCCGAAGGAAAGGCGGCAGACGTAGTAGATGGCATAGCCGAAGGTCGCGGCCAGGAAGGTCTGGATGCGAAGGCGCTTGTACGTCGAGTCTACCTTTTCGGGAGCAACCGGGGCGTCAACCGCCCCGGATTCCATTTTGAAAAAATCGAGAAACTTCATTTAATTATTATTTCAGAGTCGGATAATCCGTTGAGAAGTCCCAGATGGCGGAGGACCAGCCGAGGGTGGTGGAAGCAAGCTGCGAGAGGGTCTTGCCGGCTTCGACTTTGCCGTGATAAGGGAACTGGGGAAAACCCTGCTGGCCGCTTGCCAACGCTGTAGCAGTAGTTTCAGCTCCGTTCTGCATGACCAGAGGATGAGCCGTGCTCACATCGGGATGGCTATAATCAGCAGCGGGCACCCAGTAAGCCGTAAGAACCATAGCCGGGCTGCGATAATTGTCGGTTAAAGTACAGGTCGGGAAAGTAACTCCCACGACTGCACCGGAGCTCCAGTTGTTCGCTCCGTATGTTGTGGGCGTAACGACAGGATTCCAGGCAGCGCAGTTCTGCATGCTGAGCGACTCTACGCCCACGTACCCGGCAAGTCCACCAAGCGCGAAACCAGTTCCTGTTACGGAGCCCGAAGAATAGCAACGGGAAATGTTAACCGTACCGCCATCAACCCCACCGATAAAGCCACCGGAATAGGAATTGGCAGATACGTTTCCGGACGCGTAGCAATCACTTATCGTAGCGGTACCGGTACCCGCGTTAATTTTTCCGACAAAACCACCGTTATACCGATACTTGCCGGAGACATCGCCTGTTGAGAAGCACTTCTCTACGGTTCCCTTCAAAAGGTAACCGACAAAACCGCCGATGGAGAGGCCGTTTTCCGGCTGATTTACTGTCACCGATGTCGAGCACTGGCTTATGAAAGCGGACGCATTGTCAACATATCCGGCAAAACCGCCAAGTCCTACATCTGTCTTACCATTGGTTGTAGAGCTCACTGTTCCGGAAGACGCGCAGTTATTTGCCGTTCCATATAATACGCCAATCAATCCTCCGATATGAATACTTCCTTCCACTGTAACATTTGTGGCAGTGCAGCCAGAAACAGTTGTATTGGCATCAAATTCTCCCAACAGTCCCCCAACACGATCGGCCGAGGAAGTTACGGAAGTATTCTCGACATGGCAGTCGGTAATACTGACGGAAGTCTTGACCACTCTGCCAACAATACCACCTAATCTCTGCTTGGAACCCGTCACACTCGAATTCTTTACTGTTATACCACTAAAATTGCCTGTAATGGTTGATCCGGACCCGCAGTAACCCGCAAGGACGCCCGCCGTGTTATTACCGGCAGTAATGGTAGCATGATCAAAAACAATATTCTTGACCGTTCCATTGATTACACCTACAAAACTGGGATAGGCGCCGGAGTTACAAGTCAGGTTGTCAATAACATAACCGCAGCCGTCAAAATCAATGCTTTTATCGTAACTTCCGGAATTGTTTAAAGAGGTCCAGGCAACACCTTTCATGTCCACATTGTCTACCATCTTGTAGTATTGCTTGGTAGTGGAAAGGGAAATAGCCTTCATCTGGTACTGATCGGCAATCAGATACGGCATGGCAGCAGTGCCGTTGTCGCCGGCACCGGCCGAGGTCTCGATAGCGGAGCAGTTGAGGTTGATGGTATTCACCTTGCCGGCCTCGATGGTCATGGCGGGCAGCATGCGGTAAGCGGTGTGCTTGAGGTAGGCCTTGGTCTCGTCCATCATGAAGCTCACATAGAGCTCGGTACCGGCTGCAATCGCCATCTCGCCAGGCAGAGAAGCATACACGGTAAACACATTGGTTTCACCGGCATCGGCCGAGTCGGTAATATCCACCTTGACAAAGGCGGTACCGGCCTTGATGACAACGGACTTGACATTGCCGTAGAAGCCGGCTGGAATCTTGGTCCTCAGGCGCAGCACGGCCGAGGAAGCGGCAGCCGTGAACGTAAAGTTGGAATAATCCGTAACGCCGGTAAGCGTAGCCGCATACTTGAGGTGGCCGGTGTCGCCATCGGCAGCCTGCGTCTGAACGGCATAGGACGGATTTCCGTTATAAATAATCTTATAGGACGCAGCGGCGGCAGGAGCCGTACCGCTGAAGGTGGCAGACTTTGTTCCCATGCCGGAAACAATATCGAAGGTCTGCGTATTCGAAGGATTAGCCTCGTCGGTGATGGTAATCTGGTCACCGGCCTGCCAAATCAGGTTGAGTTTGTTATTGTAGCCATCTTCCTCAAAGCCCACCTTGGTGAGGCCTTCCTCCGGGAAAGAGGCCGTGATAGTAATCTTTTCTGTCTCGGGAGCAAGCACATCCTTTTCCTTGGAGCAGGAAACACTCAGCGAAAGGGCAGCGACGGAGGCCAGCGCAAAAATGGAATATTTTCTCATGATACGGTCCTCCTAGATAATGCTTGTGAATGATTCGTCGAACAGAATATTGTTCTCGAACCCATTTAACGTTCCCAGTCCCGACTGGGCAATGCACTGCTCCAGTTCTATTTGCACGGGCACCGTCTCGGGCGCCACGTAGTTTGTCTTATATTCCTTTTTCATTGGAGATTCGTTTTTCTGTGTGTGGTTATTTCAGCAGTTTATCGATGATGGGCTTGATGATGGCCTCCATCTGATAATAGGCATCCGGGTTGGGATGCAGACGGTCATAGAGGCAGAATTCCTCCTTGAGGGCCAGGCCGTCTCCGGCGACGAGGGCGGGGAAATAGTCGCAGTAGGCAAAGCCCTTGGATACGGCATACTCCTTGATCATGGTGTTCAGCGTCTTGATATGCGTACCCTTCCCCTTGGGAGAGAGCTTGTTGTACTCCTGGTTGCAGGGAGTCACCGAGCAAAGGACCACCTTCATGTTTTTCGCAGCAGCCTGCTCGGCCATGGACTTGATGTTGGACAAGATCACATCCTTGGCATACCCCTGGGCCAGGTCGTTGGTCCCGCCCATGATCACCACGCAGTGAGGATCCTGGTCCAGGACATCGGTCTTGAAGCGGGCCAGCATTTCGTCGGTCCGCTGTGCGCTCACGCCCTTGTTCACATACCCGTTTGCCGTGAAGAATGCGGGATGCCAGGTAACATGGTAGGCCGCTCCCTTGTCTTCCATGTAGGACGGCAGCGGGCTTGGCAGCGTGATGGATGCGTCGAACTTGCTCTTGTCGATATCCCGGGACTGCGTCCACTGCCAGGTAATGCTGTCGCCGATGAAGACTGCCTTAGGGCCCTTGTGGCCGGTCTCCGTCTTTTCCCCGGGGCCAATCTCGTTTTCGTACTGGTTTTTGCCATTGCAGGAGACTGCCGCAAAGGCAGTCCCCGCAATAGCGGCCAACATGAGAAGAATGCGTCTCATAACTTACTTTTTGCAAACCATGAGGAAAACGTCACGCGGACGCTCTCCCGTATGGTCATAATTGGTATTCTCACTGCAGGGATAGTTCACGACATGAGAATAGGAGTCGCCCTCCCCTTTCACGCACATGGTGGTAGAACCGCCGCCGTCCAGGTTGAGAGCGTACTGCGGATTGAACCACTTCACGAGGAAGCGCGTAAGCTGGCGGGCACTCATGCCCTTGCTCTTGATGCGGCCGTCCACCACGAAAAAGATCAGGTGATTCTTCTCGGTGAGGGCCACGGCCGTACGCGGATGCAGCGTGCGCTGGTGCTTGTCGGGGTCTTCGCTGCTCAGGCTGCTGGGGAGAGTCTTGTTGTAATCGGCAAAATTCTCGCCCACCTTGACAAAGTTGTCAATGAGCATGGGGGCGCTGGTCATGAAGCTGGGATACTCCGTCACGGAAAGGCTCTTGTAGTAGTCCCTCTGCTGAGGAACCGTCACTTCGCCCTTCTTCTGGGAGCCGGCCCAGAGGAACTTCACGCTGCGGTCTCCGGTAATGGCAAAGGCAGCCTCGCTCTTCCAGTTGGGAATGCCGGTGTCGCCGATGGTGGTGTTGGGAAGGCCATAGATTTCTGCCCCGTTCAGGCGGAAATAAATGGAGCCTATCTCATAATTGGCGTTGATGGCGGCAATGGCCTTGGGGTCGGAGCGGAAAGCGCTCGAGGTGGTCACGCGGGGGCTCTTGTAGACGTACTTGATCTGGTAATTGGGGTTACCCAGGTCAATGTCCACGGCAAAGGCCTCCTGGTGCTTGCCGGTAATTTCGTCGGTACCGTTGAAGGCATAGTAAATGATGCCTTCTTCGATCTGCTTGGCACTCCACCCTTCGCCGAGGGGAGTGACTTCCTTGCCGGATCCACCTTCCTCCGAACCGCCGCCGGACGGCGGATCCACTTCTTCGGGGCTTACGGGCGGGGGAAGTTCAGGAACGGGTTCCTTGCCCCCGCAACCACCAAGGAGCAGGGGCATGAGAACCGCCAGTAAAATGAATCGATTCAGTTTCATTCTTTACTTGAGTTTAGGGGTATCACCGCTGAAGTCCCAGACTTCGGAGCTCCAGCCGATGCGCTGAGCTGCCTGACTCAGGGTCTCGGTAGCGCCGGCAGCCTTGCCGTGGTAACCGCAACTGTAGGTTCCGGTTCCCCAGACCAGCGGATTGTCGGGATTGGCATCATCCTGGTCAACAGGGGCATAACCACCCGCGGCTGCATTACCAGCACAATCATTGAACACCAAGGCGGCCTTGCGCCAGCAGTTTTTCAGCGTGTTCTTCTGGCCTGTAGAGCCAATGATGGCGCCATTGCTGTAATGCTCGTTGGCATCGGTGCAATTGGTGGTGAGCTCATTATTCCAGGCAATACAGTCGGCAATGGTCGCTCTCATGGTCGAGTTGGCGTTATTGGCTTTCTGACCCTTTATACCACTGCCATTTGCTTTGCCGACAATACCGCCAAAATAGAACTGCGTCTTCAGGGTCATGGTTGAGAAGCAGTTGGTAACAGAGCTGTTTACCACAAGCAGTTCACCACAGATACCACCTACGACGGAAGCAGTGGAAGTAATGGAACCGGAGGTCCAGCAGTTGCTGATAGTAACACCCGTACCGGCATCTACTCCGATAATACCGCCGTTCTGCTGTCCAACGCAGTTGATCACCACATTGGCAGAGCTGTTGGAGATGGTTGCTTCGCGGCCCGTACCAAACATACCGCCGACACAGTTGCCTGCCGTACTGGTAATGGTTCCCTCGACATGGACATTGTTGACTTCACAAGGCTTTCCGCCGGTGCCGCCATAGCCACCCAGAATACCGCAACCCTTAGAGGCAGCCTGAATGGTGGCATTCTGGAACTTCACGTCGTAGCACTTGCCGTACAGCACGCCAAAGAAGCTGGGATAGCTGGCAGCCGAGCAGCTGAAGTTGGCGATAGTGTGATTGTCACCATCAAAATCAATCTTCTTGTCGTAAGGACCGGCAGCATTCAGCGGTTTCCACTCGATACCGGTCATGTCAATATCGGCCCCCAGCTTGAAGTAGCGGCACTCGCCCGCCACCAGGTCTTCGGCCATGTAGAGCATCTGCTCGGGAGTCACGATGACCCAGGGCTTTTCGGCCGTACCCTTACCGGAAGCATAGCGGTTGGTAAGGATGGACCAGCCCGTGGCGTCGATGACAAAGTTGTTCACCTTCCCGCCCATCAGGACAGCTTCCTCGGTGAAGGTAATGTCCTTCTCGATGGTTTCGCCCTTGGTCTTCACGCTCACGGTGAGGGTGGTGCCGGCAGGGACGGTCACATCATTCCAGGAAGTGGTGAACCAGGCCGTGAAGCTGTGATCGGGAGCGGGAACGCCACCAGTTACAGCCAGTTCCAGCTTTTTCACCTTGTCGTCTCCATTGCCCTTGAAGAAGATGGCTTCTTCGGCGGCGATGGAAACGTTGTTCACCGCAGTCACGGTGTCGGGAAGCGCGATGACCATCTTCATCACGCCCGTCTGCTTGATGGTACCGTTATGCTCAGCGGCCCATTCGGGCTTGAAAGCAAAGCTCAGGTACTCGTCCACGTCGGAGAGCTGGGCGGCATATTTCAGGTGGGCATAGGAATCATTGCCCGCCTGGGTCTGGCCAGTCCAATCGGCCGTGGCGGCGTTGTCGGGGAAGGAGATGGTGAAACTGTCGCCCTTCACAGGACGGCCCACGAACTCGGCATACTTGGGTGTAAAGCCTTCCTTGATTTTATAAATCTGGGTGTCCTCGGCACCGGTGACGGCAATCTTGTCGCCCTCGCCCCAGTACCAGGAGAAGCCCACATGGGCGCCTGCCTTGGTGAGAACATCCTCAGGCAGTCCGGCCTTGATGGTAATCAGTCCATCGGCCTCAGGAGCCGGCAAATCCTTACCCGCTTCCTTTACGCAGGAGAGAGCGGCCACGCCGGCAAGCATTGCTACAATATATTTGATCGTTTTCATACCTCAGCGTGTTTATTTGTTGTAGAAGTCATGTTCATCGAAATCGGGAAGCTGGCCGCCTGCATTGTCGTCTTCGATAATGACGGGAGCGTCACCGCCCTTGAAGAAAGGAAGAGCGCCGGAAAGGTCCCAGATGCTCTCATCCCAGCCCAGCTTCTTGGCCACCTGGGAAGCGGTTTCGCCCGCAGCGGCAGCCTTGCCGTGGTAAGGGAAGTTGTAGTTGGTTGCACCCGAAGATACCGCCACCTCAACCAGCGGATTGTCCGGGGAGGAATTGGCCTGGTCTACCAGCACGTTGGAAGCGTTGCCGGGGCACTCGCGGAAGTCCAGGTCGGCGCGGCGGTAGCAGTCTACATGGTAGTTCTTGAGAGCGGTGAAGCCCACGACGGCACCGGCACTGTAGTGGACGGCGTCATCGGCCACGTCGGAATATACGGCCTGGTTCCAGGCAAGGCACTTCTCGATATGGTTGTTGATGACCGTGGTAGCGTTGCCGGACTTGTCACCCTTGATGGCATTGCCCACGAGACCGCCATACTGGAACTGTGCGTGCACGGCAGCGGTGGAATAGCAGCAGGAAATGACACACTCGTTCTCCTTGTTGGAAAGCATGCCTGCGATGCCGCCCACCATACGGTTACCTGTGATGTCGCCGCTGGTCCAGCAGTTGGTGATCATGCTCTTCTTGCCGGCCGGAGAGTTGTCGTATCCATAGATACCGCCCGAATCGTACTTATTGGAAACGATGACGATATCGGCCGAGCAGGCATTGATGGCAGCTTCGGAAATGACACCGAAGAGACCGCCGGTGCCGTGTGACTGGGTATTGGTAATCTTACCCTGCACGTGCACGTGATCGACGGTCAGGGGATTGCCCTCTTCGCCGCCATAGGCAGCCAGGATGCCAATGGGGCCGGAAGCGTTTTCAATGACGACACCCGTCACATTGAGATTGGAGATCTTGCCGGCTACGCAGCCGAAGAGGCTGGTCGTACCTTTGAAGTTGGAGATGGTGTGACCTGCACCGTCCAGGACGAAGGGCTTGTAGGGAGAAGCCGTGCACACAGGCGTCCATTCAGTCACACCGGCCATGTCGATGTCGGCATCCAGCTTGAAGTAAACCTTGGAGCCTTCTACCAGCTTGGTGCCCATACCCTTGAGGTCATCCACCGAGGCAATGGGATAAGGGTTGTTCTCGGTGCCGGGGCCATTGGGGTCGTAGTCGCTCATCTTGAACAGGACGTAGGCGGCCAGGGTATCGGCCACCGCCCAGTTCTCCGTCTGGACAGCCTTGTCCAGGGTAACGGGGAGGATGTAGGTAACGTCCTTCTCCAGACCGGATGCGCTCACCTTCACGCGGGCCGATGTAGAGGCCTTGGCGTAACGGGGAAGCATGACCTCGTTGGTCACGAACTCGAAGGCCGATCCGGGAGCCATCTCATAGGAGGTTCCGTTGGCAGCGTTGTAGGCAGCTACAGCCTCAGGATTGGTCTTGAAGCTGAAGTTCATGGTAATGTCAGTCACGTTGTCCTGGAAGGCACAGGCCTTCAGCGTATAGGACTTGCTGGCGCCGGGAGCAATCTCCACCACGGCCTTTTCGCCGGGAATATCGGCATAGAAGACTCCCTTCATGGTGGGCTCGGCCTTCCCTGTCTCACTGCCCTTCTTCTGGCAGGACAGCGCGAGCACCGCGAGGGCCGTCATGAGCATATAGGATATTGTCTTTTTCATACCTTTTTGCATCTTAGTGGGTTACTTATTATCCCAGCCGGGATTCTGCTTGAGAGCACCTCCGGTGAGCTTGAGCTCGTCGGTGGGGATGGGATACAGGTAGTCGCGATCCTCGTTCCAGGTGCAGTGAATGCCCTTGTAGTTATTCACGTTGCCGGAAGCGCCGTCGCTGAGGATGAAGTCATTGCTGCCGATCTTGTACTTGGCGGCAACGGCGGTGGCGGGTTCTGCGTCGGTGTACAGCACAATGTCAATGACACCGTCGTTATTCAGGTCATACTCGCCGGCACCGGGGAAATACATGCCGTAGAACTGCTTCTCAAAGATTTTTCCCTCTTTCCAGCGGATGATGTCGTAGTAGCGGAAGCCCTCCTGGGCCAACTCGACGGCACGCTCACGGCGGATTTCCAGGATAACGCCCTTGTTTGCGCCGGTCACGTTCTGGTAACCGCCCCATTCGGCGTTGGTGAGGAACGGATCGGGGTGGGCGTTGGCATCGGCCATATTCATGTGCGGCATGCCCACGCGCTCACGCAGACGGTTCACGCTCTTATCGAGGTCGGCCTGGGTGAGCTTGCCGGCCTCGGCCTTGGCCTCGGCAAAGTTCAGGTACACCTCGGCGGCGCGCATGATGATAAGGTCTACGTCGGAGCCGTTGTAGATGTCCTTCTCGGCCTCCATCACATACTTGATGGGGTGATAACCGGTGAGGCAGTACACGAAGTTGGGAGCGCAGGGGTCGCTGCTGCCGAGACGGGTGTAGCCGGGCGTGCGGATGCTCTGCGCGAGACGGGGATCGCGGTTCTGCGACTCCTCCACAAAGCCCATGGTCTCCCAGCCGGGTTTGTCGGTGAAGCGGGAGCCGTCGGCCATCAGGTAGCTGGCCACCAGCTTGCGGGTCATGCCGTGACGGCCCATGGTAGCGCTCTGCATGGTATTGTTGGCGCTGTGCACCACGCTGTAGGCTACGTTGTAGTCACGGGCCAGGATAACCTCGTCCATATTCTCGGTAGCGTTGGGAGTGGTGAACAGGGAGTAGTAGGCCTTGTTGGCACCGCCGGCGGTATGGATGCTGTAACCGCTCTTGTCAATGAATTCTTCGGAGATCTTGGCGCACTCGTCCAGATACCACTCATAGGTGTGGGCGTCGGTGCCGTAGTCAAACTCCGTGTGATATTTGCGGAAAGTACCTTCGAAGAGCAGGAAACGGGACTTCAGGGCCATGGCCGTGAACTTGGTAATCTCGTAGGCGCTCTTGGTGGCGGGCAGGTTGGCGATGGCGAAGTCAATGTCCTCGATCATCTTTCCCATGATGAACTCACGGGAGTCGCGGGGACGGTTGAGGGCCTCGGTATCGGCCGATCCCACCGGCTTGTCGTACCACGGAACATCTCCGAAGCGCTTGACCTTCTCGAAGTAGAAGTAGGCGCGGAAGAAACGGGCAAAGCCCTCGTACTTGGCACGGACAGCTGCATCGGAGCAGTTGGGAAGGTACTCCAGCAGCGTATTCACATTGCGCAGGGCGCCCCAACTCCAGCCTCCGCCAGAAGCAGGAGTCTGACGGTTACCCTTGATTTCGTCCACAAGGCCCATCTGCATATAGGTGTCGGCATCTTCCATGAAGAGGTCCGCGCCACCGGGCAGCATGCCATACAGGTTCATGCCGAAGGCCTTAAGCTCCTTCTCAGTCTTAAAGAAGCTTTCGGGAGACATGCGGTCCTGGGGAACAGCATCCAGCATGTCGTCGCAGCCGGTAAAGGCAAAACCGGCCAGGATGGGAAGCAGGAAATATGCTATCTTTTTCATAGGGAAAGCTCAATTAAAGGGTTAAATCTACGCCGAACATGATGGTCTTCTGCCAGGGGTAGATGCGCAGGTTGCCATTGGTCTGGGCCATTTCAGGGTCGATGTACTTGGAGTGCAGGCCCGGAGCCCAGTAGAAGAGGTTCTCACCGGTGAAGTAGAAGCGCAGGCGCTCGATGCCGGCCTTGCGGGTCCACTTCTGGGGAAGCGTATAGCCGAAGGTGAGGTTCTTCAGACGGAGATAGCCGATGTTCTGCAGGTAGCGGTCGTTGGTCTCGGTGAGCTCACGGCCGGCACCCACGCCGGCGACATAACCGCGGGGACGCGGGAAATAGGCATTCGGGTTCTCCTCGGTCCAGTACATGTTCTGGAAGTCGCGGGGAATGAACGTAGCGAACGGACGGGCATACAGGCTCCAGAACTGGCGCACTTCATACTGCGGATACCAGTCCATGTGGCCGATACCCTGGAAGAACATGGAGAGGTCGAAACCGAACCAGGATGCACCCAGGTTGAGACCATAGCTGAAACGGGGCTGGCTGTTGCCGATGACCTGCCAGTCACCGCTGTCGCCCACCTTTCCGTTACCTCTGTCAATGATGCCGTTGCCGTCCAGGTCGGCGAACTGCAGGTCACCAGCACGTACGCCGGGGGCGCCTGTAACGGGGTTGATGTCACCCGTGCTCTTGTCGATGATGCCGTTCACATTGGCCTGATTCACCTTGGAAGACCATTCGGCGGCAGCCTCGTCGCTGGGGAAGAGACCCACGATGTGGTAACCCCAGATGTCACCGTAGCGCATACCCTCCCAGTAGTTCTTGGCAAAGAGCTTGTCGGGGTTGTTGAAGCGGGTGATATAGGAAGTATAGTCGCTCAGGAGGAAGCTGGCGTTGTAGTTGAACGGCTGGCCTGCAAGCTTGAAGGAATCTCTCCAGCCGATGTTCAGTTCCCAGCCGTAGGTGCGGAGGTCGGCGACGTTCTCCTTGGGGGCGCTGCTGTAACCGTACGTAGCGGGAAGCACCTCGCCGGCGGTGAGCATGTCCTTGGTGTCGCGGATGTAGGCTTCGGCCGAGAACTCCAGACGGTTCTGGAAGAAGTTCATGTCAATGCCTACGTTGCTCTGGATGGAGCGTTCCCAGGTAAGGCCGGAGGAAACCGGGGCCGAGATGGAGGCCAGGGCCGGCTTGGAATCGCCCAAAAGATAAGAGGACAGCGAGCCGGTGGAGATGGTGCGGATGGCGGGATAGTAGTCGCTCATCTGCTGGTTGCCCAGCTGGCCGAAGGATGCACGGATCTTGAGGTTATCCCACCAGCCCTTGACGGGCTCGAACCAGGACTCCTCGCTCATTCTCCAACCCAGGGAGACGGACGGGGAGAACACCCAGCGGTGGCCTCTGAGGAAGCGTGAGGAACCGTCGTAGCGGCCGTTCAGCTCCAGGAGGTATTTACCCTTGTAGTCGTAGTTGATACGGGCGAAGTAACCGGCCGTCTTGTACTGGTTCTGACCGCCGCTCACTTCCATGCGCTTGTTGCCGTCGGCATCGGCGCCGGTGAGGTTGAGGTCGTTCAGGTCATAGGAGTACAAGTCGTAACCGATGCCCTGCAGGTCCTTGATGTGCTTGGTCTCATAGTTTACGCCAGCCATCAGCTTGAGGTTGTGGGCGCTGGCGAAACTGTGCTCGTAAGTGGCATAGAGGTTGGCGGCACGGTAGGTGTGCACGTTGGAGGTCTCCGTGAGTTTGTTCTCAAAGGCGGCTCCGGAATCCTGGATGACGATAACGCCGGGATCCTTGGAGTATTCACCGGGCATGGTGCGGTTCGTGTTGCGCGCCAGCTTGAAGGCATAGGTGAAATCGCCCTTGATGGTGAGGCCCTTCAGAGGAGTGATGGTAACATCGAAGGTGTTGCTGATGTTGTCAATGCGGTCGGTGTTGCTGTCTCCGTTGTTGAGGGCCATCATGAGGCCATCCATGAGCACGTTGTTGTTGTAGCGGGTGGCGTACAGGTTGGTGCCGTCCGGGTTGTAGGCCGGATAGCTGGCCGGAGCGTGGGCCGATGCGCCGTAGAGGGAATTGTTGATACCGCCGCGGCCGGGATAGAAGTACGCGCTGTTGAAGTAGCTGAAGTTGTTGCCGATCTTGAGCCAGCTGGTCACGTCGAAGCCCACCTTGGCACGCAGGTTATAGCGGTCGTAGTGGTCGGGGTTGATGTTGAACATACCCTGCTCGTACACGTAACCGGCCGATACCAGGTAGTTCACGCTCTTGGTGGCGCCGCTGGCGGTGATGGTATGGCTGGTGGTGGGCTTGTTGTCCTTATACAGCACATGCCACCAGTCGGTGTTGGCATAATAATTATAGATGTCTTTCCCGCTCTGGTCCTGGGAGATGACTACCCACGGACGGGCGGGATTCTCGGTGACGTCGTAGCGGCGGTCCCAGAGCTCTTGCATGTCGGCGGCGCTGTAGTCGTACAGGACACTGCCGTTGTAGGCCTTCATGAAGAAGTTGCTCAGGTACACGCTGTAGTAGCCACGGGTTTCCCAGTCGGTGGAGGCGGTAGGGGCGGTGAAACCCACGCGGCCGCTATAGGTAACGGTGGCCTTGCCATCCTTCTCCTTGCTTCCGCTCTTGGTGCTCACCAGGATGACACCGGCCGATCCCTTGGCGCCGTAGATAGCTGCGGCGGCAGCGTCCTTGATGACGGAGACCGACTCCACGTCCACCGGGTTCAGGTACTGGAGGTCACCCTCCACACCGTCCACCAGCACCAGCGGAGAACCGCCGTTGATGGAGTTCCAACCTCGGATATTGAGCGTAGCGGCCTGGCCGGGACGGCCGGAGGCGGAGGTGATGTTGAGACCCGGAACCGAGCCCTGCAGCATCTGGGCCACATCCAGGGCCGAACGGTCCTTGATGCTCTCAGACTTCACCACCGATACGGCGCCGGTGAGGTTAGCCTTCTTGGTTGTACCGTAACCCACGGCAACAGCCTCGTCCAGTGCGAAGCTGTCTTCCACGAGGGTAATGTTGATGCGAGTCTGTCCGTTAACGGGAACCTGCTGGGTCTTGTAGCCCAGGCAGGAGATTTCCAGTACGGCACGGGAAGAAACTGTGATGGCGAAGTGGCCATCCATGTCTGTAACAGCATTGGTCCCTTCTGCCTGGACCACGGCTCCAACGATGGGGCCGATGGCGTCGGACACGGTACCACTCACTGTCTGCTTCTGCGCATGCGCGCCAAAAGATACCGCCATGCTTAACAGCACGAGCAGTACAGAGAACAGTTTTTTGTGAAACATATTGGTTTGGGATTAGAGTTAATAATTCGGCGAATGATTTTGCGTTTTGCCCAGTGCAAAATTACGCGAACGTGCGGGCATATAAAACAGCAAGGGGAAGAATAGTAGATGACATCCACAAATGGAAACATTAATACGAATTGATTGTCAGATAGTTGCAATATAACCCCAAAACTCATTTTAGTAGAGTTTCATTATTGGCCATTTATAAATTTTTACTACATTTGTAAATAAAATTAAAAACAAACCGCCATGTCCCATACGGGTTTTATTATTTGGATTGTTTCCGCCGTGCTCATCTCCGGGGATTTCTGTGAGTCTTCGCCCCAGCTCAAAGCAGCCTTGCTCAGGCTGGACCAGCTCATAGACGGAGAAAAGGACATCACGGCCCGGAAGGAAGCCCGTATCGAGGCATTCCGCAGTCAGCTGAAGAGCGTCGGCTCTGACGAGCTCCGCTTCCACCTGCAAAAATGCCTGTACGAGGAGTACGCCCGTTACGACCTGGACTCGGCCCTGAGATACGCGCACCTGGAAGAGGAGACGGCCCGCCGAATCGGAGACCGCACCCTCATCAACGCGGCCCTCAACGACCGGGCCGACCGATATGTCATTTCGGGCATGTACCGCTATGCCGAGGAAGTGCTGCAGGAGATGGACATCAGGCCGGGCGATGCCCCCCGCGCGCTGGTTTCCTACTACCGCACCTTCATTACCCTGCGCCACGGTCTCAACATCACCAACAAGGACCCCCTGTTCAAGGGACGGCTGGATACCCAGGAACGCTACTACCGGAACCTCATCTTCACGGCGGCCGACACCACCGTACTATATTACCACACGTACCTGGCCGAGAACGAGATGGACAGCGGGCATCCGGAGCAGGCCCGCGCCCAGCTGCAGAAATACCTGGATACAAACCCCACAGACCCCGACGAGCTGTCCATCCTGCACTACTGCCTGGCCAAGACCTACCAGCAGGAAGGCAATATGGAAATGGCCCTCACCCACAATGCCATCAGTGCCTGCTACGACCTGAACGAGGCAGTCCGCTCTTCCCGCTCGCTCATCAAGACAGCCCGCATGGCCATGCAGCAGGGCCACACGGACCGGGCGTTCTCGTATGTCACGCGCGCATACAATGACGCAACCGTTTCCGATGCGCGCGTGTGTCTCAACGAAATTGCCGCCTTCATGCCGGAGGTCATCTCGTCCTACGACAACGTGAGCAAACAGCGTTACAAGGGCATCATGATCATCATGGTGCTGCTGGCCCTTCTCCTTGCCACCTGTATCATCATCCTCATCACCATCAGACAGTATCAGCAGCGGCTCAAGCAATCCCTGATACAGGTGAAACAGGCAAACGAGCTGCGGGAAGCCACTCTGGGGCAGTATGCCGCCATGTTTGCATCACACATAGGCAGCCTGGAGGAATACCGCTCCTCCATCCGCGTGGTGGCCAAGTCCAAAGACATGGACGAGATTATCCAGGTTCTCCGCTCCGACGATTTCATCGACGCAAAAAGGGAGACCCTGCTCCAGGAGTTTGACAAGACGTTCCTCAGCGTCTTCCCGGACTTTGTGAGGGATCTCAACGCCCTGCTCAAGGAAGACCAGCAAATAGGAAAGAGCCTGCCCGCAGGCAAGCTCTCCAATGAACTGCGCATCTTTGCGCTTATCCGGCTGGGAGTAACGGAATCGGCCGATATCTCCCGTTTCCTCAAGAAGTCTCCTTCTACCATCTACAATTACCGCGTCAAACTGCGCAACGCTTCCATCTATCCCAACGAAGAGTTTGAGAAACGGCTCATGGAGATTGGAAAGGCCTAGTACTTAAGGACCGCCGTAACGGGATAGTGGTCGGACACGTACGGGCACTCCAGGTAAGGCTTTGTCACGCGGGCGAACTCCTCGCAGCCGGAGAATCCGGAATAGAAGATATAGTCGATGGGGGCTTTCGCCACCGTTCCGTAGCCGTGGTAGGTGCTTTCGGCGGAAGTAACGGGGGCCACTTCACGTGCGTCCGTCATGACGGCACGAAGACCGGCGAGGCAAGGGTCGTCGGGGAAGACATTGAAATCTCCCAGGAGAATCATGGGATAGTTCTCGGGATTCATGGCGCCGATGCGCTCCACCACCAGGGCCAGTCCCTTCTCACGGGCCACTTCGCCCACATGATCCAGATGCGTATCTACAAAATAGAAATGCTTGTCGGTCTTCTTGTCGTACAGGAGCGTCCAGGTAGCGGTTCTCTTGCAGGCGGCATCCCAGCCCTTGGACGGTTCATCGGGGGTTTCCGAGAGCCAGTAGGTGCCCCAGTCTTTCAGGTCCACGCGCGTGGTGTCGTAGAAAACGGCCATGTGCTCTCCCCCGGCCTCTCCGTCTTCACGGCCAACACCCACATACTTGTATTCGGGGCATTTTTCCGCGATAAAATCCAATTGGAAACGAAGTCCTTCCTGTACGCCGAATACAGCCGGATGCTGGTCTTCGATCATGGCCACCGCAGCGTCCTGGCGGCACGGCCAGCTATACACGCCGTCATCGGCCGTGCCGTAGCGAATGTTGTAGGACATCACTTTCAAAGGGGAAGGTGCCGAGCAGG
>CAMODD010000017.1:0-28396 GCA_946611215.1 uncultured Bacteroidales bacterium
GGCACAGATTCCCATTGACCAGGACTGGGCCCGTTTCTCTCGTTATGAGGCCGAACCACCCTGCAGATGCTGGCCCGCTTCCGTCCGGACGTGATCGAACTGAAACCCGACTATGCAGTCATCCTGGCAGTAATCAACGACATCGCCCGCAATACGGGCTATATCACGGTGGAACATACCTTCGGCAACCTGGTTTCCCTGGTGGAACTGGCGCCGCAAACAGCAGGTCATATAGGCCAAATGAAAAAAAATGATTATATTTGGGGACACATTCCAAGCTAATAATTAATTAACAAAATAAAACACAACACTATGTCAAAAAAAGGTAACAGCAGCATCATAGCCATCGTGGCCATGATTTTCCTGTTCGGCATGATCTCATTCGTGACCAACCTGGCCGCTCCAATCGGAAACATCTGGAAGATGCAGCCCGGTATCGAGGGCTCCAACTTCTGGGGCATGATGGGTAACATGATGAACTTCCTGGCCTATGCCATCATGGGTATCCCCGCCGGTAAGATGCTCTCCAAGTATGGTTACAAGAAAACGGCCCTCATCGCCATTGCAGTTGGCTTCGCGGGTGTTTTCGTCCAGTTCCTTTCCGGTATCGTAGGTGTCGGCTCCACGCTGGCCGGCCTGCCTTCCAATTTCTTCGTCTATCTTCTGGGCGCCTTCATCGCCGGCTTCGCCATGTGCATGCTCAACACCGTGGTGAACCCCATGCTCAAACTCATGGGCGGTGAACGCTCCAACCAGTATATCCAGATCGGCGGTTCCTTCAACTCCCTCATGGGTACTCTCACTCCCATGCTGGTGGGTTCCCTCATCGGCACCCTCACCAAGGATTCCCTCATTAAGGATGTGAACCCCGTGCTGTTCCTGGCCATGGGTGTGTTCGCCTTCGCCTTCATCGTCCTGATGTTCGTGAACATCCAGGATCCCGAGGCCGTGAAGGACGCTGAGCACGCCGTGAGTCCCCTCAAGTTCAAGCACTTCGTGCTGGGCGTTATTGCTATCTTTGTCTATGTGGGCGTTGAGGTCGGTATCCCCGGCACCCTTAATTTCTATCTCTCCGACTCCGTGAACGGCGCCGGCATGGATCCTTCCACCGCCGTTGCCATCGCAGGTTTCGTGGCCGGCACCTACTGGTTCCTCATGCTCATCGGCCGTCTCACCTCTTCCGTTATCTCCGGTAAGGTAAGCGCACGTACCCAGCTCACCTGCGTGTCCGCTGTGGCTCTCGTACTCATCGTGCTGGCCATCATCCTGGGCAACTCCTCCACCGTTTCCATGCCCGTGTTCAAGGGTGTGGCCGACGGCTTCGGCATGGTCCAGGTTCCTATCGCAGCCCTGCTGCTGGTCCTCTGCGGCCTGTGCACCTCCGTCATGTGGGGCACCATCTTCGACCTGGCCTGCGAGGGCCTGGGCGCTTCCACCAACCAGGCTTCCGGTATCTTCATGGCCATGGTCGTGGGCGGCGGTATCGTTCCGCTTATCCAGAACGCCATTGCCGATGCCATCGGTTACATGCCCAGCTACTGGCTGCTGGTTGCCTGCGTAGGCTTCATCCTGTACTTCGCAGTCGTGGGTTCTAAAGTGAAAAAAGCTTAATTATATGGCACAGAACTTAGTAATTGGTATTGATGTAGGTGGACAGACCACCAAATGCGGCATCGTAGACGCCCGCGGCACCGTTCTCGCACAGACCGTTATCCGAAGCGACAATCACGAAGAAGCCGCTCCCTTTATTGCCTCCCTGGCAGAAGCCCTTAACCATATCATCTCCGAGGCCGAGGCCGAGGGTCAGATTCGTGGTATCGGCGTAGGCGCCCCCAACGGCAACTACTATACCGGCTGCATCGAGGCCGCTCCCAATTTGAAGTGGGGCCACAACCGCGTGGAATTCGCCAAGATGCTGCAGGAAGCCATGAACGGCATTCCCGTTTCCCTCACCAACGACGCCAACGCCGCCGCTGTGGGTGAAATGACATACGGCGCCGCCCGTGGTATGAAGAACTTCATCATGATCACCCTGGGTACCGGAGTAGGTTCCGGTATCGTGATCAACGGTGAAGTGGTGTACGGCCACGACGGTTTCGCCGGCGAGCTGGGTCACACCTGCGCCGTGCGCCACAACGGCCGCCAGTGCGGCTGCGGTAAGCATGGCTGCCTGGAGACCTACTGCAGCGCTACTGGCGTTGCCCGTACCGCCCGCGAATGGCTGGAAATGAGCGATGAACCCTCCGAGCTCCGCTCCCTGGACAAGATCACTTCCAAGGATGTGTACGACGCTGCCAAGGACGGTGACAAGCTGGCCCTCAAGATCTTCGACTTTACCGGTCGTATCCTCGGAGAGAAACTGGCCGACTTCATTGAGTTCTCCGCTCCGGAGGCCATCGTGCTTTTCGGCGGCCTGGCCCGCTCCAAGGAATTCCTCACCGAGCCCATCCTCAAGGCAATGAACGAGAACGTTCTGCCTCTGTGGAGAGACAAAGTGAAGCTGGTGTACTCGCAGCTCAAAGAATCTGACGCTGCCATTCTGGGTGCATCGGCCCTCGCCTGGGAACTTTAATTGAATGCAATGAGAATAGGATTTACCGCCCTTCTGGCTATTGCCACCAGCCTGCTTGTCGGATGCTCTTCCGGCAAAGATGCAGCCATAGAGAAGCAGCTTCAGCAAATGACGCTGCAGGAGAAAGTCGGACAGATGTTCATCATCCGTCCCGAAGCCCTGGATCCGGAGGCTTACTACAATTCTCCCACAGACCTCAAGACCATCAGCCTTCAGGCCGTGAACGAGCGCATGCGGGAAACCGCGGCCAAATATCCCATGGGCGGTATTATCTTGTTTTCCAACAACATCAAAGACCCTGCTCAGCTCCATGCATTCGTGGGGGATCTCAAGGCCATGCCTTCACATCCTCTCCTTTGCATTGACGAGGAGGGCGGTATCGTGGCGCGCCTTGCCAACAACAAGGCGTTCCATCTTCCCAAATTCGCCAACATGACGCAGCTGGCAGCCTCCGGCAAAACAAAAGACGTGACGGAGGCCGCCTCTGCGATCGGCGAATATCTGGCCCAGTATGGATTTGACATCGATTTTGCTCCCGTCGCCGACGTCAACACCAACCCCCGCAACATCGTCATCGGCCCGCGTGCCTTCTCCACAGATCCTGACATTGCTGCCACCATGGTGAAAGCCTATCTCAAGGGTCTGCAGAAAAATGGCGTGCTGGGCTGCCTCAAGCATTTCCCCGGCCATGGAGACACCACGGCCGATTCTCACTTCGGTTATGCCATGTCCCGCAAGAGTTGGGACGAAATCCGGAACTGTGAGATGATTCCTTTCAAGGCGGGCATCAATGCCGGTGCACAACTGGTCATGACCGCCCACATCTCCCTTCCCAACGTGACGGGGTCCAATACACCGTCTACGCTTTCTTCCCTGGTCCTTCAGGACAAGCTCAGGGGAGAACTGGGCTTTGACGGGGTTATTATTACCGACGCCATGGAAATGGGCGCTATCATTCGTCAGTATCCGGTAGAAGATGCCTGCATAGCCGCTATCAAGGCCGGTGTGGACGTCCTGCTGTGCGTCCGAGAATATCCTCGTGTGTTCGACAGCGTAGTGGCTGCCGTTCATCGTGGGGAAATTTCTGAATCCCGTATCGACGAAAGCGTGCGCCGCATTCTGAAGCTGCGCCAGACCTCCCGTAAGAATTAAGCTTCCTCTTTCGGAATTGTCAGCATGAAGCGGGCGCCTTCGGTGTACTGCGTGTCAAGCCATACTTTTCCGCCCAGGCTGCTGGCCATCATGCGGCAGATACTAAGGCCAAGGCCTGTGCCCTGTTTGCTGGAATCCAGTTTGACAAAGCGCTCGAAGATGCTTTCTGCTTTGTCTGGAGGCACTCCCGGGCCTGTATCGGCCACCGAGAAGGTGATGTAGCCTGGATTCTCAATAAGGGAACTCGCAATGACAATAGTCCCGCTTGCGGTGTGTTTGATGGCATTGGTGAGGAAATTGATGAGAATCTGCTGCACACGCATTCCGTCTGTAATATAGTAGGTGCCATCTTCAATGCCGGGCCGCTCAATGATGGTTACTCCGCTGGTAAGGCGGCCTTCTACGGTTTTGATGGCCTGGCGCACCGTCTGGTTCAGGTCTGTAGCGACCATGCTGACGGTGTAGTGACCTCTTTCCATGTCGGAGAGGCTCAGGATATCGTTGATCATCATGGTAAGCAGCTGCGAGCTGTTTATGATGTGCGCCAGATACTCCTGCTTCTCTTCCTCTGAAATGGTGCCTTCTGGCATACCCAACAGTTGAGAAAAGCCGATGATGGAATTGAGTGGAGTCCTTATCTCATGGCTCATGTTTTGGATGAAGGCGGTCTTCATCTGGTTGGCGTCCTCGGCGATGTCACGGGCTTTCTGCAGGCGGTGCATGCTTCGTACCAGCGTGAGAATGAGGAAGATGCCAAGACCCAGCAGGAACACGAAGGCAAAAATAAGAATCTGGCGCTTATACATTTGCCAGAAGCTGGCCGGGCCGCCGTAAACATTTGCATTGGCGGGGATGAGCTCCGTGTCAAGCCCGAACCGTTTCATGGCGTGGTAGTTGAGCGTAGGTGAACCTGCTTCCAGGTAAATAAACGGCATGGTGTCGGGCCTTATGCCATGGTTGAGTACATCCAGTACATACTGCCGCAGGATAATGTTGTATTCCTGGGCCGAATAGCTATAGTATCCCACCACATTGGGATGCTTGGCCAGGTCGCTGGCAAACATGGTATAGACCGGAGCCAGCGACTCAATGAGAGAAACCGTGTTGTGCCGCGTAGAGACCGTTTCCAGATATCCGTCACGCGTGAGCCAGGAACCGAAGAAAACGGCCGTTTGCGGGCTGTTCTCCCGTTCCAGGATGGAGAGAAGACGGTCGGTAGTGGTATTGACAGATGAGATGGCCCTGTATTCGATGTCGGGGTGGTTCATCTGAAGGTAGCGCTCCAGGCGCCACTGCCGCTCCTTGCACATATAGTTTTCTCCGGCCACGAAGATAATCTTGTTCAGATCCGGTTGTACGTCCAGCATCATCTCTACCGTACGGCGGATCATGGGAGGAGCGCTGATGAGCGTCACATTGGCGCCCTGGTTTCGTAGAAGCGTGATAGAATGCCTTCGGGCCAGTGGATTGCCTTGCCCCAGAAGGGTATACTCGGTATCACAGTAGTAGTCCTGCTCTCCGGTCAGGATAATGGGAATATCGGGCCATTTGTCCTCAATGACCTGGGTAAAGTTGAAGGCGCTGCCTCCCAGAATGATTACCAGCCGGGGCGGCGTGACGCGTGCATTCAGAACACTGTCTACATTCTGCTCCAGTTCCGCCACACTCTGGTGCGAGAGCAACTGCAAGTGGTGCAGGCTCACTTTGAGGTCTGGCCTTTCCCGCTTGATCTCATTGATGGGGAACAGCATCTGCTGCGCCCACTCGCTGGACTCCGTGTGGGATGAGAGGACGAAAATGTCTTCACGTTCGTGCTCACTGCGTCTCTGCGCCGACAATGTGGCCGGTATCAGCATGAAAAGTGCAATGAGGAGGCTTAGGCTAAGTCTATGATGCATAACTAAATGGTCTTCCCGCAAAGATAGTAACTTTCCCGCAAAAATGATATAATTCCGCCCTGCCCTGCTGTCAATTTCCCCTATCACTCGAAAGCCCCGTAACTAACTGACTAACAGTCGCAAAGGAAAATCTCTTTAGGCTGCTCAGCCTAAAGAGAAAACTGTAATCGGGCGGTAGTCAGTTAGTTATGGCCGATGCGCCGACGCTCTCCCTCATCCACTTCGGAGTCCTATCGCTCCCGGCAGACCTTGCACTCGGAGTCGCGGGTGCAAAAAAAGCGCCCCGGCAAAACCGAGGCGTTTGGAGAGCGCTGATCCGGTTTAGATTCTGCCGGCCTCGGCCTCTTTCACCATTTCTTCATCGGCCGATACGTAAATTTCCACGCGGCGGTTCTGGGCACGGCCCTCGGCGGTGGCGTTATCGGCGACGGGGAAGTCGAAGGAAAGGCCGTCGGCCACGATGCGGTCTGCAGCGATGCCCTTCTGCATCAGGTAGTTGGCAACGGCGTTGGCGCGCTGGTCAGAGACCTTCTTGTTGGCGGTAGCGCTGCCCACGTTGTCCGTGTGGCCGTAGACGTTGATGTTGGTGTGGCTCATATCGGCCATCTTGGCGGCGAATTTATCCAGGGATTCCTTGGCCTCGGGCTTGAGGCTGCTCTTGTTGAAGTCGAAGAGGATGCCGCTATCGAAGGTGACCTTGATGGCCTTGAGGCCGTTGACGTCGGTGACGGTCTCTACCTGAGCGTTCTCCAGGGCGGCGAGTTCGGCAGCCTTCTTGTCCATCTGATGGCCGATGATAGCACCCGTGCCGGCGCCTACAGCCGTGCCGATACCTGCGCCGATGGCAGCAGCCTTACCGCTTCCGCCAATAAGATAGCCGATGCCTGCGCCGATCGCTGCACCTGCGCCCGTACCGATGAGGGAGCCCTTACCGAGGTTAGACATGCCGCAGCCCACGATGAGGGCGCCGCAAAGGAAGATGGAAACAATCTTTTTCATAGAATTATGCTTTAGATTTTGTGTAAATATACGAAAAAAACTCAAGTAATTGTTCAGGTTTCCGTGACTCATCCGTCGCAAATCCCTGTAACCAACTATCTATCAGCATCATCGCTAAATCTCTTTGGGCTGATCAGCCTAAAGAGATTTGACGGTAATGCTAATAATCAAGGAGTTACATGTGATGCGAAAAAAACTTCAAAAAAAGTTTGCAGGTTCAAAAAAAAGCGCTACCTTTGCAATCCCGTTACAACGGAAGCTCATTACAACAATGCGGAAATAGCTCAGTTGGTAGAGCACGACCTTGCCAAGGTCGGGGTCGCGAGTTCGAGTCTCGTTTTCCGCTCTGAGAGGCACCAGAAATGGCGCCTCTTTTCTTTTCATTTCTGCTTCTCAGCGCCTTAGAAAGCCCACTGCGGGTAACTTGACAGTTTTGGTCAAGTTACCGTCAAAAACGGCCTTTTTTGCGGGTAACCGGACTTAGTTTGTCCAGTTACCCGCAGTGTGGGCACTTTTGTAACTCCCCAGCCAGCTGATGTACGTGCATCTGTGCAAACGGCTAGGAACAGGCACTTTCTCCGATGTACGTACAAAAAAACGGCATTCCAGTGAGGTTTAGATGTACGTACATCTGTAGCCGTGGCACTTATCGCATTGACAATCAGCGCATTAGATTAACTGACGGGTACTCAAACCATACCCGTCAGTTAATCTAATCATTTAGTATTCAACTATTTAAGCGCCACAAACCGCCGCTTCGACGAACCTCGCAAAAAGCCCTCCTGGCAGCGGCCGTCACCAACCAGAAATGTCACAATCACCAACCAAGTTTTATCGTTGGAAAACCGCTAATACGCCATAGCAAGCCAGATGCCGAATTATGCAAGATTAAATAATCTAAAATTAAATAATCTCGTTCTGCCCATTATCGTGTTTGTATTTGAAGTCCACAGAAGTCGTCTTAATAATTAAAGATGGCCGTTCAAGTCGCTTTCCCTATACGTCCTGAAAAGCCACGAAAGTTTCACCTATGTTTCACCTGATGGCTTTTGGCCAATTTCGGGAATTTGGCTATCTTTAAGCTATGAAATGCAAAGCCGTCGCCTGTTTTCTTCTGTTGATCTTGCCGCTGTATCTGTCGGCGTCCGCATCCGTTATTACACCCGCGCAGACGTCATCGGTACGGCTATGTTTGCCGACTGTGAGAACCTTCTCACCCTCCGTTTACCCAAAACTATTTCAGCCATGGAGGAGGATGCGTTCTGGAAATGCTCCTGCCTTGAGCATCTCTACATGCCCAGGGAAATACGAACCCTCTCCGACAAGGCTCTCAACGGCACCCCTCCCTTCATGGTGGTCCATGCAGAATAGTGTCCGAGTCTCGTTTTTCTGAAGGTTTAGTCCTTTAACTGTCCCCGCGCCGTAAGGATGTCCTTCTTCAGGGACAGCACGCGGGCAGCACGCTCTTCAATGAGCTGTTCGGAGATTTCGCCTTCTTCCACGGCTTTGACCACCGCGTCAAAGGCTTTCTGGTAATTGGCCGGATCCAGGACGATGTCTACGCCGGCCTTGATAGCCGCGATAGCCGCTTCGTCGGCGCTGTATTCCTTGGTGATGGCCCCCATGGCCATGCTGTCGGTAATGATGATGCCGGTATAGCCCAGCTCTTTCCGCAGGATATCCTGCAGCACCTTGGAGGACAAAGTGGAGGGAATCTGGGCGCCGACCACATTGGGAAGGCATACGTGGGCCGTCATGATCATCTTGACGCCGGCGTCGATGCCCGCCTGGAAGGGCAGCATCTCGCACTCCTTCAGCTGATCCCAGGTCTTGAGCGATTCGGCATAGCCATAGTGCGTGTCGGCCGTCGTATCGCCGTGGCCGGGAAAGTGCTTCAGGCATCCTTCAACCTTGTTGTTCTGCAGGCCGGGCAGGAAGCGGGCCACCATGGAGGCGACCAGCTCGGGCGAGGAGCCGAAGGCCCGGTCGCCGATAACTACATTGTCGGGGTTCGTGTTCACGTCGCTTACGGGCGCCAGGTCTACGTCAAAGCCGTAGCGCAGCAGGTACTCGCCGATGATATTGCCGGCGTTGTAGGCATTCTCCGGATTGCCCGTGGAGCCGATGGTCCCCATCGCGCTCACGCGCGTGATAGGGAATGCGGAATTCTTGCCGATACGGGCCACGCGCCCGCCTTCCTCATCGATGCACAGCAGGGGATAATTGTCCAGGCCGTGCAGGAACGTGGTAAGGGCAATCGTCTGCTGCGGTGTCTTGATATTGCCGGCGAAGAGGGTGATGCTGCCGCAGGGATAATTCTTGAACAGAGCCTTCATATCCTGAATACCCGCTTCCACATAGCCACTGCCGCCGGGATACAATTCCTCGGGACGGATATTGAACAGCTGCCCCACCTTCTCACGCAGGGTCATGTCCTCCAGCTTCTTCAGCGAGTACTTGGTGGGCTCCGTTACGACAGGGTCCGGCTTGTTCTCCGGCTGGGGAGTCGTTTTGTCTTTGTTGCAGGAGAGAAGGACAGTGAGCGCCAGCAGGCTTGCGAAGGCTTTTTTTCCAAGGAAAAGAATAGTCATGATAATAGTTTTAGTTTTGGGGTAACAAAGATACGACGTTTTGCGGAAAATTCGCTATCTTTGTGTCTCGAAAACAAATTACCAAATTTATATGAGCCAATTGCATGTGATCAACCATCCCATGGTGCAGCACAAACTCACCATCATGCGGGATAAGGAAACCGGGTCCAAGGATTTCCGCCAGTTACTCAAGGAAATAGCTCTTCTGATGGGCTATGAAGTCACCCGTGACATTCCCCTGGAAGATGTGGAAATCGAAACCCCTATCTGTAAGACCACGGCCAAGAGAGTCAGTGGCCGCAAACTGGCCATCGTCCCCATCCTCCGTGCCGGTATCGGCATGGTGGACGGAATGCTGGATCTCATCCCCGTTGCCCGCGTAGGTCACATCGGCCTCTATCGCAATGAGGAAACCCACAACCCCGTTGTATACTACTGCAAGCTCCCCGAGGACATCCAGGATCGCCTTGTGATTGTAACCGACCCTATGCTGGCTACCGGCGGCAGTGCCTGTGACGCCATTTCCATGCTCAAGGAGCGCGGCTGCACCAACATCCGCCTCATGTGCCTTGTAGGCGCCCCCGAAGGCATCGAGCGTGTCCGCAAGACCCACCCCGACGTAGACATCTACCTCGCCGCCGTGGACGATCACCTCAACGAAAACGCTTACATCGTTCCCGGTCTGGGAGATGCAGGCGACCGCATTTTCGGAACCAAGTAGTTCGCTACAATACCATACAAAGGAGGGTGACTTAAAAGTGAGTCGCCCTCTTTTTTGTAGGGAGTGGTGTGGAGTCCCCTGGTGGGTATCCTCTCCAAGCACCGCTGGATGTGCAATATCGGCCGAAATTGCGCATCCAGAAATGCTACAGCACGTGGAGATGCGCAAAAGGGGCCAATTATGCGCATCCCCACGTGCTCGTAGGGAGAGCGCCTTCAAAAAATTTATTTCAAGTAAGGCTTCAGCTCTTCCCAGGACACCAGGGCCGTCACAATGCCAAGCGCATAAGGCCCCACCTCATAGGGCTGGAAAATCCACTGGACTCCGCTGGCCCCCACCGAGAAATTCCCGTTGGGCACCACGGAGTCCATTTCCACTAATTGCAGGAGCTCCGGATCTTCGGCCTCCATGTCGGCTTTGACGGCGGCCTGCATGAGAAGCGCGACCGGCTGCGCGTAGCCATCGGCAAAGAGCTGCGCCTCTTCCAGCTGCTCTCCCGTCTTCTTGTCAAAGACAAGCTGGCTCACCGTCTGGATGCCGTGCGCGCCTCCGCGGAAATTGTAGTAGCTGAGCGTGTAGTTGCGCCAGTTCTTGTAAGTGGTAGTGAAGACGCCGTTGATCTTGTCTTCCCACGTGAGAACCCCGCGTTCTTCCTCGGGGCTGCCGTTCTCCGTGATGTACTCGTCGATGAGGTTTTCACGGTAGGCGATGGCCACCTCTTCCAGCGTTCCCTCTTCAACGCCTTCCAGGTCAAACGCTTGCTGCACAATGGTCTGGTTCATTTTCTCCATCGCCGGAATGAGCATGCCGCCCGTGGCATATTCCACCGATGCGGCATAGAATAGGGAGTCCTCCTGGCCCTGGGCCAGCGGCATCACCAGGTCGTCCTCGTAGATCTGGGTGCGGAAATTGTTGCAGGCAGCCACAAGGAGGAGGGCCGATGCAAATAAGACAGTCTTTTTCATAGTTGTCAGTCGTTATTAAGTTCTGTTATGTCAATGGTCCGGCATGAAGGATCTCCCATCAGGTAGCGGGAGTAGTGGTCTGCCATCCGGAAGAAGAAATACTCGTTCATGTCCCCGAAGCCGTGGCGCTGGCCCGGCAGCAGCACGAACTCGAAGCGCTTGTTGGCCCGGATGAGGGCGTCCACAACGCGGATGGAGTTGGCCGGATTCACGTTGTCGTCCATGTCTCCGTGCACCAGCATGAGATGCCCCTTCAGGCGCGAAGCCAGTTCCTGGTTGGTGTCAATGTGATACACGAACGTGGTGTCTCCCTGGCTCACCTTTTCCTGGATGCCATGATGCTGCTCGCTCCACCAGCGGTTATAAATGCTGTTGTCGTGGTTGCCGGCGCAGGAAACGGCCGCCTTGAAGAAGTCATTGTACTGGAGGATGGCCGCGGTGCTCATGAAGCCGCCACCGGAGTGGCCGTGAATGCCCACACGGTTCAGATCAATCCACTTGTGGCGGGCGCCCAGCTGCTGGATGGCATATTTCTGGTCCTCCAGGCCGTAGTCCCTGAGATTGCCGTAACCATAGTTATGGTACCACTTGGACCGGTTGGGATGGCCGCCGCGGTTGCCCACGGTAATCACAATCATGCCCAGCTGGGCCAGGCGGTCGGTGCGGAGGTTGAAGCGCCAGGAAACCTCGTTGGCTTCTACCTGCGGGCCGGGATATACGTAGTCGGCAATGGCGTACACCTTGGTGGAGTCAAAGTCGAAGGGCTTGTGCAGCTCTCCCCAGAGATCCGTGATGCCATCGGCCGCCTTTACCTTGAAGCGCTCGGGGAACTTGTATCCGGCCGCGAAGAGGCGGGAGAAATCGGCCTCCTCCAGCTGCGTGCGTTTGCCGTTCAACGTATTCACCAGCATTACGGCCGGCTTGTAGTCCACGCGCGAATAGTTGGCCACAATATATTTTCCGCTGAAGGAAGCGGTGGCCAGCACGTCCATGTCGTCCATATCCAGCTGCACCATGGGGCCGCCGGAAAGCGGAACACGGTAATTGTGCATCTGGTAAGGATTCTCGCCGGCATTCACGCCGCAGGCGCTTACCACCAGGTACGTGGGCGTTACACCCAGCACATCCTCCACATGGAAGGAACCCTCCGTGAGGTTCTTCTTCACTTTGCCGTCGGCCCCGTACAGATAAAGGTTGGCCCAGCCGTTGCGTTCGCTCCACCACACGAAGTCTCCGCCGGGGAGGAACTTGGGCGAACGGGTCTCTACATAACTGTTGAGGCGCTCTGCCACCACGGTGCGGGTGCTGTCGGCGGCAAGGTCCACGCGGCAAAGGTCCGTGCGCTTGAGGTCACGGCTGCGGCGGATGAGCCAGAAGGAGTCGTTCGTGCCCATCCAGGTAGCGGACGGGTAGTCTTTATAGGCATCGGCCGATGTGAGGTCTGCGGGGAGAATCTCTCCATCCTGGTCCTTGAAGGCGTTCCAGGCATATTTTTTCACGTTGCCTTCCAGGTCCAGCACCACGAGCTCTCCCTTGGGACCGGGCTCTCCGGGCATCTGGTAGTGGTAGGTTTCCAGTTCCGGACGGGGCTTGGCTACCGAGTTAATCACCCAGAACTCCTTCACGGGGCTCATGTCCCAGCGCACCAGGGCAAAGTGCTTTCCGTCCGGAGCCCAGCTGATGTACGGCATGTGGCGGGCGGTGGAATCGGTTTCGGTGTCTCCGTGGTAATTCTCTCCCTGCCAGGAGAAAAGGGCCGTGCCGTCCGTGGTGAGGGCGCGCTCCACCAGGGTGCTGTCCTTGGCGTCCTTGGCCGCCTTGCGGAGGTTCTCCCTGTCCATCACCCACAGGTTGTGGTTCTTAAGATATACGCCGATGCTGCCGTCCGGCGACACGTTGGCCCATGAAGGATACGCATCCTCGTGCTCGTCGTTGTCGTAGGTGAGCTTGCCGGAGGCAATGTCGTAGTAGAAACGGTATTCCAGGAACTTGCCGGTAGTGTTGCCGGCGCTGTCCCGTTTCTCGGTTTTGGACGTCATGTCCCACTGGAAATACTTGTCATCCTTGAGCTCCAGCCTGAGGGGGAGATGCTGGGCATCGTACGGGTCTCGGGTGATTTCGCTGATCTCGCGGGCGAGTTTGGCCATGTCAAAGACGGGCGTTTTGCTGCCGGTAGCGGGGTCCACAATATAATACTGCGTTCCCTCTGCGGTTTTCCAGCTGTACCAGAACTTGTCCGAGTGCTCGAACCAGTTGGGACGGATGCGTGTAGAGTACACCATCTGGTTTACCTTCTTGGCAGTAAATGCTTCTGCCTGGGCATAATTGGCCTTTGTAACTTTTACGGGAGCCGTTTGGGCAGCGGCATTCAGAGAGGCCATGAGGGCCAGTACGAAAAGGGTTTTTCTCATAAAAAGGGTTCGTTTATAAGCCAAAGATACGAAAAAAACCGTATATTCGCATCCTTATGAAAACAGCACATATCTTAACACTATGGGGAACACTGGCGCTGGCCGTCACTGCTGCGGCACAGCCCGCCGGAAGAAAATTGTGGAACGAAGACTGGACCTTCACCAAAGACGGCGTCACGCGCGGAGTGGATCTCCCGCACGACTGGGGCGTAGAGCAGCCCTTTCTCCAGGAAAACCCCGGAGAAACGGGCAAACTGGCCTGGTGGGGGAAAGCCACCTACACCAAACTCCTCAAACTCACCGCTAAAGACCTTCAGAAAGACCTCCGCCTGGAGGTAGACGGTGCCTTCTCCAACGCCGTTGTTTACGTAAACGGCCAGGAAGCCGGCGGCTGGCCCTACGGCTACGCCTCCTGGAAAGTGGAGCTGAACCCGTACGTACAGGCGGGCAACAACATCATAGAAATAACCCTGGACAACAAGCCCGAGAGCTCCCGCTGGTACCCCGGCGGCGGCCTCTACCGCAACGTCTGGCTCACCGCCACCGAAAAGACGGCCGTGGCCCATTGGGGCAGTTACATCACCACCCAGGTCATCGGCACCGCCGCCCGCGTCACCCAGCGCCTGCAGCTGAGGACCGAGTACCTCCAGACCGTGGGCGTGGTCACGCGCATCCTTTACAAGGAAGGCGGCAGGGAAGTCCTCGTGGCCGAAACCCGCACCGAAGACAGCGTTTACGACGGCAAGGAAATCGTCCAGACCTTCGACCTCCCGGACGTGCGCCTCTGGAGCCCGGAAAAACCGCAGATGTACGTGGCCCGCACCGTGGTGGAGGGGGCCGATGGTACCCGCGACACCTATGAAACCCCCTTCGGGGTCCGTAGCGCCGAGTTCCGCCCCGACGGATTCTACCTTAACGGCACCAAGACCTTCCTGAAAGGCGTGTGCCTGCATCACGACGCCGGCATCCTGGGCGCTGCCTGGAGCGACGACGCCTGGACGCGCCGCCTCAAGATGTTGAAGAAAATGGGCTGCAACGCCATCCGCTGCAGCCACAACCCGCCCGCTCCCGAGTTCCTGGACCTTTGCGACCGCATGGGCTTCCTGGTCATGGACGAACTCACCGACACCTGGACCTGGCCCAAGAAGGAAAACGGCTACGCTACCCTCTTTGCCGACTGGGCGGAGAAAGACCTCGTGGCTCTCATTCACCGGGACCGCAACCACCCGTCGGTCATTCTCTGGAGCATCGGAAACGAGTGCGGCGAGCAAGGGGACAGCACCCGCTGGCACATCCCCCAGATGCTCACCGACATCTGTCACCGCGAAGACCCCACCCGTCCCACCACGGCCGGCAACGACAACCCCTGGGCCGCCTTCCAGCCCTACGCCGCCACCCTGGACGTATACGGCTTCAACTACAAGCCCCACCTTTATCAGGAATTCGTGGACAAGCACCCCGGCCAGCCCGTCCTGGGCAGCGAAACCGCTTCCTGCATCTCCACGCGCGGGTACTACCGCTTCCCCGTGGAGCAGGACAAGTCCAAGGGCTGGGTTATGAAAAAGCCCTTCCAGGTAAGTTCCTATGACCTCTATGCCCCCGCCTGGGCCTCCAGCCCGGACTACGAGTGGGCCTTCGAAGACAAAGTGCCCGAGGTCGCCGGAGAATTTGTCTGGACCGGTTACGACTACCTGGGAGAGCCCACGCCCTTCAACCTGGACCCTTCCGTCCTTACCAACTTCCACACGGAGGAAGAGAAGGAAGCCTACAAGAAGATGGTCGCCGGCTGGGGACAGACCGTCAGCGACGTCCCGCTCCCGTCCCGCAGCTCCTACTTCGGCATCATCGACCTCGCCGGCTTCCCCAAGGACCGCTACTGGCTCTATCAGAGCCGATGGGCGCCCGAGGTACCATCGGCCCATATCCTTCCGCACTGGACCTGGCCCGGCAGGGAAGGGAAGGTGACCCCCGTACACGTGTATTCGTCGGCCGACGAGGCGGAACTCTTTGTGAACGGCGTGTCGCAGGGGAGGAAGAAGAAAGACGGCTACCGCTTTGTTTGGGCCGATGTCCGTTACAAGCCCGGTACGGTAGAGGTTGTTACCTATAAGAAGGGAAAGGTTTGGGCCCGGGAAAAGGTGAAAACGGCCGGGCCGGCCTACAAACTGGCGGCATCCATCGACTATGCCGGCAAGGAACTCACCTATATCACGGTAGATATCCTGGACCGCAGCGGCACCCTGGTACCGGACGCCTCCCATGTGCTGTCCTTCAGCGTCGAGGGACCTGCCAGCCTCGTGGGTACCGACGCCGGAGACCCCACCTCCCACGTGCCATTCTATAGTCCGGACATCCCGGCATTCCACGGAAAGGCGTCGGCCATCGTAAAACGCACCGGATCAGGCCCCGTTACGGTCACTGTGAAGGGAAAAGGATTCCGGAAAGCGGTTATTACCTTGTGAATAACTTTGTTAATTAAAATATTTTGCTTAACTTTGCAGCCCATTTTGCGGATACATAAGACCCGTGAAATGGGTTGTAACTTTAATTTATTTATTAACAAACATTTATGCCTACAATTCAACAACTTGTCCGTAAAGGACGCGAGCAGCTTGAAGTAAAGAGCAAGTCTCGTGCGTTGGATGCATGCCCTCAGAAGCGTGGCGTATGTCTGCGTGTTTACACCACTACGCCTAAGAAGCCGAACTCCGCTATGCGTAAAGTAGCCCGTGTTCGTCTTTCCAACGCCAAAGAGGTCAATGCCTACATCCCGGGCGAAGGCCACAACCTCCAGGAGCACAGCATCGTGCTGGTGCGCGGCGGTCGTGTAAAGGACCTTCCGGGTGTTCGTTACCACATCCTTAGAGGAGCTTTGGATACCGCCGGCGTGGATGGACGTACCCAGTCCCGTTCACTCTATGGCGCAAAACGTCCCAAGAAATCTAAGAAGTAATTTTATCACCTTTAATTCTTTTTCAAAATGAGAAAAGCGAAGCCTAAAAAGAGGATTCTACTTCCTGATCCTAAGTTTCACGATGTGGAAGTTACCCGTTTCGTGAACAATCTTATGCTCCAGGGGAAGAAGAGTATCGCGTATTCTATCTTTTATGATGCCATCGACATGGTGGGCGAGAAGATGAAAGATTCTGACAAGGCTCCTCTCGATATTTGGAAGAAGGCCCTCGAAAACGTGACCCCTCAGATCGAGGTCAAGTCCCGTCGTATCGGTGGTGCAAACTTCCAGGTGCCGACCGAGTTGCGTCCGGAACGTAAAGTTTCCGTGGCTATGAAGAATCTGATTCAGTTTGCCCGTAAACGTTCCGGTCACTCGATGGCAGAAAAGCTGTGCGCCGAAATCGTCGCTGCATACAACAGCGAAGGTGGCGCATTCAAGCGCAAAGAAGATATGCACAGAATGGCCGAGGCTAACAAGGCCTTTGCACACTTCCGTTTCTAAACTGCATGCTAAATGGCAAAGAGAGATCTTAAATTCACACGCAACATCGGCATCATGGCCCACATCGATGCCGGTAAGACCACTACATCCGAACGCATTCTGTTCTACACCGGAAAGACTCACAAGATCGGTGAGGTCCACGAAGGTGCTGCCACCATGGACTGGATGGTTCAGGAGCAGGAGAGAGGTATCACCATCACTTCTGCCGCCACCACCGCCTTCTGGCATTACAATGGGGACACTTACCAGATTAACCTGATCGATACTCCCGGACACGTAGACTTCACCGTGGAGGTGGAGCGCAGCCTGCGCGTGCTGGATGGCACCGTGGCCACTTTCTGCGCCGTGGGCCGCGTTCAGCCTCAGTCCGAGACTGTGTGGCGCCAGGCAGACAAGTATGGCGTGCCTAAGATCGCGTATGTGAACAAGATGGACCGTATCGGTGCCGACTTCCTCGCCTGCGTTGAGGAAATCAAGACCAAGCTCGGTGCCACCGCTGTTCCCATCTGTCTCCCGATCGGTGCCGAGGACAAATTCGACGGCATCATCGACCTCATCGACATGAAGGCCATCTTCTACAATGGCTCCGAGGAACTCGTCAACTATCAGGAAGGCGAAATCCCCGAGAACCTCAAGGGAGAGGCCGCCCGCTGGAGAGACATTCTCCTGGAGACTGCCGCTGAGTGCGATGAGACCCTCATGGAGAAATATTTCGAGGATCCCGACTCCCTCACCAAGGAGGAAATCATCGCCGCTATCCGCAAGGGTACAATCTCCATGCAGATTGTTCCTGCCTGCTGCGGTTCTTCCTTCAAGAACAAGGGCGTACAGTTCCTCCTGGATGCCGTGATGCGGTATCTGCCTTCTCCCCTCGACAAAGGTGCCGTCAAGGGTACCGACCCCCGCACCGGTGACGAAATTACCCGCAAACCCTCCGCTGACGAGCCTTTCAGCGCCCTGGTGTTCAAGATTGCCACGGATCCTTTCGTGGGCCGTCTCGCCTTCCTGCGCGCCTACTCCGGCCGTCTGGACGCCGGTTCCTACGTGTACAACACCCGTACCGGCAAGAAGGAGCGCGTTGCCCGTCTGTACCAGATGCACTCCAACCACCAGAACCCCATCGAGTTCGTAGAGGCTGGTGACATCTGCGCAGCCGTAGGTTTCAAAGACCTCCGCACCGGTGACACCGTGTGCCTTGAGGAGAAACCTATCACGCTGGAATCCATGGAGTTCCCGGATCCCGTGATTGGTATCGCCGTAGAGCCCAAAACTTCCAAGGACCTCGACAAGCTGGGTCTCGCCCTGGCTAAGCTCGCTGAGGAAGACCCTACCTTCACTGTGAAGTCGGACCACGAAACTGGCCAGACCGTTATCAGTGGTATGGGTGAGCTCCACCTGGATATCATCGTGGACCGTCTGCGCCGTGAGTTCGGTGTAGATATCAACCAGGGTGCTCCTCAGGTAAACTACAAAGAGGCTATCACCTCCAGCTTCCAGCTGCGTGAGGTCTTCAAGAAGCAGACCGGTGGTCGTGGTAAGTTCGCAGACATCATCGTCAATCTCTCTCCCGCCGACGAAGGCGTACAGGGTCTCCAGTTCATCAACTCCGTCAAGGGTGGTAATATCCCCAAGGAATTCATCCCTTGCATCGAGAAGGGCTTCCAGTCCGCAATGGCCAACGGCGTTCTCGCCGGCTACGAGGTTCCTTCCCTGAAGGTAGAAGTAATCGACGGCAGCTACCACCCGGTAGACTCCGACCAGCTCTCCTTCGAACTGGCTGCCCGCATGGCATTCCGCCATGGCTGCCCCAAGTGCCACCCGGTTCTCTTGGAACCGATCATGAACCTGGAGGTTGTTACCCCCGAGGATTACATGGGTGACATCGTCGGTGACCTCAACCGTCGTCGTGGCCAGATTGTGGCAATGGATTCCACTGCCAACGGCGCCCGCATCGTCAAGGCATTCGTTCCGCTCTCCGAGCAGTTCGGTTATGTCACCGTGCTCCGTACGCTGTCCTCCGGCCGCGCCACCAGCACCATGAGCTTCGACCACTACGCCGAGGTCCCGGCCTCCCTGGCCAAGGACATCGTAGAGAAGAGTGGTTATCATGTTTCTGACGACGAATAAAATTTAGCAAAGAAAAAAAGTAATTGATATGAGCCAGAAAATCAGAATCAAGCTGAAATCCTTCGATCACATGCTGGTGGACAAGTCTGCCGCTAAGATCGTTGATACAGTGAAGGCAACGGGTGCAAAGGTTGTAGGTCCCATTCCTCTTCCTACCAACAAGAAGATCTTCACTGTGAACCGCTCCACCTTCGTGAACAAGAAGAGCCGCGAGCAGTTCGAGCTGGACTCCTACGTTCGTCTGATTGACATCGACGAGTCCAACGCCAAGACCGTAGACGCCCTCATGAAGCTGGAGCTTCCCTCCGGTGTTGAGGTAGAAATCAAGGTCTGAGACTAAAACCTGAACATAAGTAAAGCAGTCCTGCACCAGGACTGCTTTCTTGGCCCCATAGCTCAGCGGTTAGAGCAGCGGACTCATAATCCGTTGGTCCTGGGTTCAAATCCCCGTGGGGCCACTTCTAATAAGAAAGAGGCTGTATTCTTTGGAAAAGTCCAGAATACAGCCCCTTTTTTATTCTTCTGGATTTTCCACCTTGATGGTTTTGATTCCATTTTGCCGGTGCACTCCGTAGCCGGCCCAGTATCCCAGGGCACCGTGCATGTTGGCGTGGACGTTGTTGTCTGCGACAGGCCTGAAATCAACGATGTTGGCGGCGATGAATAGCTCAAAGCTGTTCCAGAAATTGTACAGCTCCGGTGTCATGGTACACAGTTTCACTTCCACCTCGTCACCCTCCCGGACATTGGGCATGTCAATATGATCCATGAGACGCTGAGTGCTGTATATGAACATTTCCGAGTAGCCGGAAAGGTTCTCATCCGTTGTCTGGGCCAGGGCCGATGGATGGAAACGCGTGTCCTTGCCTTTTGTGCGCGTGAATATTTTGTAGTAGTTCTCTTCTCCGGAAGGGTCTGTAAAACCGCATATGATTGTTCCCACGCTGTCTGCCACCGACCGTATGTACAGCGTGTCGATGGGAACGGGACGGGGAATGGAGGTTTCTGCCGTCGCCACGTAATCCTTGTATTCTACCTTGAGGGTGTACGTTTTCCCCACTTCCCCGGTAATCTTGGAGGTGGTGAACATATAGGGTGGGAACATGTCTGTGGTTCCCATGCCGGTGAGTATGACACTCTTCTCTCCGTCGCTGATACTCACTTTGGCCCATTTGGCCAGGTGGCTTATCATGGCATTGGCGTCGACGGGGACATTGGTGACTACGCCGATGCTCTCGGAAACCATCACTACGGGATGCTCTCCGTTCTCGATCCAGCCTTCCACGACCAGTTGCGTTTCTCCGGGCAGCTCTTTGCGCGAGCAGGCTACGGCAAGGAGAGGTATGATGATGAGGTAAAGAATCTTTTTCATAGCTTAGAACGAATGGAAAAAGGCCACGGAAGGAAGAATGCCGAGCGTCATGTCAAACGGCTGGAAAACGTAGGACTGCAAGTCATCGGAGATGTGCATACCGTAGGAAACGGCATTCTTGATACCCAGGACATTGTAAATGGAAAAGTTGAAGCCCGTCTTTCCTTTATCAGTCTTGCGGATGTACCAGTTGGCCGACAAATCCATCCTCACATAGGTGGGAAGGCGCTCGCCGTTGTACTTGCCGTAGTTGTAAACAAGGCGGCCGGCTACAAGGTAAAAAGCCTCGGGCCGGGTGTAGGGCAGGCCGGAAGCCACAATGAGGCTGCCGCCCACGTCCCATTTTCCAAAGTCGTAGGTGGCCACCACATCCAGCTCGTGCAGGCGTTCATGGGCCGATGAATACTCTGCCCCGTCCCGGAAGCCGTCCAGGGCGTCGAACGTACGCAGGCTCGGCGCGAAGGAATAGCTGATCCAGCCGGTGAGCGGGCCTTTGTTGCGCTGCAGCATGACGTTCAGGCCATAGGCGCGGCCCTGGCCCCGGAGAATACAGTCTTCCAGGCTGTAATTGCCATTGTAGATTTCCAGGATATTGCCAATGTAGTCCAGCTGGTTATAGAGCTGTTTGTAGTACAACTCCGCAGAAACAGACCATGCGTTTTCCAGGAAATCCGCGTTGTATGCGAGGGAGAAGTTGTGGGACCATTGCGGCGCCTGAAGGTCTCCGGCGGGAATCCAGAACTCTACGGGCAGGCCGGTGTTGGTCAGGCCCACCTGGAACAGGTTCTGGCGCTTAAGGCCATACCGGAGCGTGAACTTGCCCGCGCTCCGGGCATCGGCTACCAGCTCCAGTTCGGGGGTCAGGCCCCAGTAGTGCCTCTTTTCAGGACTCAGATACCAGTTGAGCCCTATGCCGGCCTTGAGCAGCAGCCAGTAACCCAGATAGTGTTTGTACTGTGCGCTCAGGACGGCTTCCATGGCATTCTGGCGGGGAACGTTGCCCGTGAGGCCGCTGTCATGGATGTGGCCGCGGCTGGAAGGATTCTGTGGCTGGATATCGTAGTAGGAATAGCGGGCGCCGAATTCCCAGTCTTTCCACTGCACCGTATTGCGGTAACCGTAGTCACGGATGAACGAGGGCATGTCGCCGATGATATTGAACGCTTCAATCCCAGCCTCCATGCCGTAGGTGCTGGCGTAGGCCGTCTGCTTCATGGTGGCGTCGGAGAAGTAGTGGTTCCAGTGCAGGGCGCCCAGAGCGTTGTACCATGTGGCGTCGAGTCTCTGGATGGTTGCCCCGTAGACAAGGCCGTCGTCCTTGCAGGCGAAGAAATCGGCCCAGACCTTGTCCCGCTTGTTTGGCTTCCAGATCCAGGTGACGTTGGCGTCGGTGAAGCCGTAGCGGATGGGGAACTCGGCATATTTGAGGAAACTGCCGTAGAGCAGGTTGACATACGTACGGCGGGCGCTTACCTTAAGGGAAGATGCTCCCATGGGAATGTCCAGCGTACCCTGGGCGTTCAGGAGCCCCAGCGAAAAATCTCCGCCCCAGTGTTTGGAAACCGTGTCCTGCAGTTCCATGTTGACGACACCGCCCATGCGGGTCTCCTGGCGGGAAGTCGTGGAATATTGCATGCCCTTGTAATGGGGCGTATTGAAGACCGAGAACAGGCCCAGGAGGTGCGAGACGCCGTAGATGGGAACATCCGCCTGCGAAACCAGCGTATGCGAGTGCTCGCTGCCCTGCATGTAGATGCCGGCCTCAATTTCCGTGTTCATCTGGACACTGGGCAGGAGACGGACAAAACGGATGGGATCTGCATTGCCCAGGAAGGAGGGGACGGCCGCAATCTTGTCCGTGTTCACCGTTCCGCTGATTCCTTTGGAGTTGATGACCATGGGCTTGTTGTACACGCGCTCCACAATCACGGAGCGGCTCACGGTATCTACGATGGGCGGGAGCTGCGCAGCCGCCGGCAGCCCCGGAAGGACCGCCATGAGTACCGCTAAAAGGACGGAACGTTTATTCTGTAGACAGCACATGGCTCATCAAAAAGTCTAAGAGGGCTTCGGAAACAAGGAACGATGTGAGGGCGTAAGAGGTACCGTCCGGGTACTTGAGGACAATGAGAGGGTAAAGGTCCATCCACTCAATGCCCATGACGGCTTTTTTCTCACCGTCCAGACACACTTCGAGTTCCGACTGCGAGGACCCCATAATCTGGATGCCGCCATACAGACGTGCATTCACTTTCCAGTTCTTGTCCTTGATATGGAAGGTGGCGGTAATGAGGGTTGCGTCGCCCTTCCGCAGTCTGTAGACGATGCTGCCGTCCAGCGCCATGGATATACTGCTGTTATCCATGATAAATGCAGAAGGCTTTGTGATGGATGCGGGGTCCAGTTTTTCTAAGAAAAGGTCCAGGGCGTCGGCTACCTGCTGCTTCTCAAGCTCCTGAGCCGTGAGGTGGTGCTCCGGAACGGGTGCGGGCTCTTGTTGGCAGCCTGCCAAGACCAGCATCAGGGCAGATGCCGATATGATATATAAGTTTTTCATAGTTAACAACAAAGATACAAGTTTTGTTCCGCTTTTACAAGCCCTTCCGCCTGTTCGTGCCCTGTAACACGCTTTCCCGGCAAAAACGCGTTATACGTCCCGCTGCCCTTGAACCCGCCGCACCATGTATGCCTCCTTTTTTGTATCTTTGTACAATATGGACTACAAAGACATCATCGCCCTTATCCGGCAGGAGGTAAAACCTGCCCTGGGTTGTACCGAACCCATCGCCGTGGCGCTGGCGGTTGCCAAAGCCGTAGAGATTATCCGTGAGAACTGCCCCTCATGCCAGACTGGCTGGCGCCTCAAGGCCGGTTTTCGCCTGGACATAGCCGTAAGCGGCAACATTCTCAAGAACGGAATGGGCGTGGGAATCCCCGGAACGGGCATGGTGGGGCTTCCCGTAGCGGCGGCGCTGGGCGCTGTGTGCGGGGAATCGGCCCGGGGCCTGGAGGTCCTGAAGGGGCTTACCCCCGAGGCCGTTGAAAGGGCCAAGCAGCTGGTGGCCGATGGCAGTGTCCACATCCAGGTGGCCGATACCGAGCACCTTCTCTACGTGAAAGCCACCGTGACGGTAGACGGAAAGGCCGTGGCCAGTGCCGAGGTAGACCCGCACGCCTACGCCGTCATCGAGGACGACCACGACCGCATTGTGGAAACCAGCTTCGCCGACCGCATCCTCATGAGCTCCGAGAGCGCCGCTGCCGCCAAGGAGCAGAACGGCATCGAATATGACCTCGACGTAAGGCAAATCTGTGACTTTGCGGCCGGGGCACCCTTTGAAGACATCGCTTTCATCCTGGAAGACCGCACCCTCAACCTGGCCCTCGCGCACGAGGGGCTGGAAGGGCAATACGGCCTGCAGGTGGGCCGTGCCATCCGCGAGAACCAGCAGGAGGTGTTCGGAGACGACTTTATGAGCTTTGCCATGGGCCTCACCGCCGCCGCCTCCGACGCCCGCATGGCCGGAAGCACCCTGCCCGCCATGAGCAACAGCGGCAGCGGCAACCAGGGCATCACCGTGAGCATGCCCGTCATCGCCTACGCCCTCAAATACAAGGTGGCCGATGAACCCCTGGCCCGGGCGCTCATCCTGAGTAACCTCGTTGCCATCCACATCAAGCACTACCTGGGCAAACTCAGCGCCCTGTGCGGCTGCGTGGTAGCCTCTACCGGCAGCGCCTGCGGCATCGTGTACCTGCAGGGCGGCGGGTATAATGAGGTCTGCGCCGCCATCAAGAACATGGCCGGCAACATCACCGGCATGGTGTGCGACGGCGCCAAGGTAGGCTGCGCCATGAAAGTAGCCAGCGGCGTGTCCTGCGCGGTACAATCGGCCGTCCTGGCCCTTCGCGGCACGTGCATCCCCTCCACCGACGGCATCATCGAGGACGACGTGGAGAAAACCATCCGCAACATTGGCACCATCGGCAGCGCCGGCATGAAGACCACCGACCGCATGATCCTGGACATCATGCTCTGCAAATAATCTACGCACTTTTGGGCCAAATCCCAAGAACGGCGAGGACGTATAACGCGTTTTTGCCGGAAAAGTGCGTTACAGGTATGGCCGATGGGGGACGTATAACGCGAAAAAGGGCCAAAAGTGCGTTACAGGTGCAGGGGGGGACCAGGTTCAGGCGTGAGTGGCGCAGGTCCGGGCATGAATGGTGCAATTTCCAAATGTTTGCACACAATTAACGTAAATATTAGTCCGTTAGGCGAAAGTGAAAAAAAATTTATATCTTTGCTCAATGGCTTAACCTATGAGCCCCATGAGACATCCTTTACTGTTAATAGCCGCCATCGGCGCTGTCCTTGTGTCTTGTTCGCACCGTGGCGTTCAGGATGTTACGGTTTCGCATGCCGCAGATTCACTAGCCGTCACAGACCCTTTTGAAGTAGACCTTCGCACCGCCACCGAGTACGGCCGCTCCCTGGACCACCCTTTGCGTGAGAAGGCCATTTCTATATGTCTGAGCCTGCTGGAAAGAGATGAGGCGAAGGCAGACACGCAGGCATCGGCCGACAAACGCCTCAATGTGCTGCGTGTTCTCACGGAGACGTTCCGCGCCAAGCGGGATATGGAAAACTGGCTCAAGTATTCCATCGAGATGGTAGAGCTCAACCGCACCTGGGGCTACGAAACCGACGCCCTTCGCACGGAGGCCGAGATTGGTGCGGCGCTCGCGCGCATCGGCCGGGAGCAGGAAGGGCTGGACAAACTCAACGCCGTCCTTGCGAGCCTGGCCCAGAAAACTCCGCCCAGCCTGGATGGCCTGGATGCCTGGATTGTTGCGGCTAAACGTAAGATCAATGTTCTGGACCAGACTAATAAGCCGGAGGATATCATCCCCCTTGCCCAGGAAATCATTTCCCGTCTGGATTATTATGAAGCACATGCTTCCAGTTTTACGGAAGACAGCTGGCGCCTTCCCCCGGACCCTATGGACAGGGGCCGATGGTGTGCATTTTATCGCTCGCAGGCGCATGCCTTCCTGGCCAAGGCATATGCCCTTCTGGGAGACCGCCGCAAAGCCCGCATCGAATTAGCCATCTTTGAAACATCCGAGCACGGAGGCACCCTCGGCGGGCGCAAGATGGTCTCTCCCGTCTGGAAACTGCTGGGAGAATGGAACAAACTCCTGGCAGTGGACGAAGAACTCCTGCTTCGCATGGAAGGAGACACCCTCAATGCAGACTATGCCGCCATCCTCCATGACCGCGCCGATGCTGCCAGCGCCCGCGGACATTACCAGGAAGCCTACAACTGGCTGGGCCGATACGCAAGGCTGCAGGAGAAGCTGGACCACCAGCTGCAGGAGAGCCAGGCGCAGGAGTATGCCGCCAAATATCATCAGAAAGAGCAGGAAGTCCAGATAGCCGCCGCCAAGGCGGAGTCCCAGAGAAGAGGTTACATTATTGTTATCTTCCTTATCTTCCTCTTCTCCCTGGCGCTCGCTTCCATTCATTTTGCCTACGAAAGAGGCGTAATTGCCCAGAAGAACCATGCCCTGGCCCGCATGATCAATGAAAAGACGGCCCGTGCGTCCACGCTGCAGGCCGCCGAGGCAGAGTCTGAGAAGTTGTTCCGCGAGATAGACACGGCCATCCGCTCGGAGCGTCTCTATGCCAATACCAGTTTGCAGCGGCAGGACATCCTGGACCGCTGGAACCTGCGTCGCCAGACGCTCAACGACCTCATGGCTATTTATGCCGACGGAGATTCTTTCCCCTCTTATATTAATAAAATCCGCCTGGACGAGGCTGTGGAGATGCTGCGGGAGTCCCCGAACCTCGCTATCAGCGATGTTGCAGAGGCGGTTGGCTTTACCATGGCCAATTTCCGCATCCAGTTCAAGCAGCGATATGGCATGACGCCCGTAGAATTCCGCGAAGTGCAGGATGGTGGTGGCAATGTATAGTTTTTTTGTTTTTTGATACATGGGTTAATTTTTGGCTTTTTGACTTAAAGTTCGGTCCGTGGACCAAAGCAAACTGTCAAAAATGGTAAAAGTTAAAGAAGGTACTTTATCTTTGTCCCATGCAAGTCAAACAAGTTCAGATCAAACTTTCAGACCGAGACCTGTTCCGTCTTATCGATCAGGCCGTTCGTAAAGAGCGTCTCTATACCAACCCCGCTCTCCAGCGCCAGGATATCATGCGGCGCTTCGGTCTTCGGCGTCAACATTTGAACGCAATCCTTAATACGTATGCGTATGGACGTGGATTCCCGGGATACATCAACAGTATCCGCCTGCAGGAAGCCGAGCGTCTCATGAAAGAGAGGCCCGAGCTCTCCATCACGGCCATTGCCGAGTCGGTGGGACTTACTCTCCCCAATTTCCGCATCCAGTTCAGGAACGTATACGGTTACAATCCCGCGGAGTACCGCGTTTCTCATCTGCTTGAGAAATAACGGTTTTTTTATTTTTGAAACAATCCAATTTGGTTCGATGGACCAAATTTAATACCGTTATATTTACTGTTTTTTTACATAAAACTAATACGAACATGTCCCGGACACTTAAACTTGGAATACTTCTTTCAGTGGCCCTGTTTTCAGGCATGGCCACGGGGGCCATGGCACAGACAGCCGGTTCCTCCCCCTGGTGGGTTGAGGCGCAGGCTGGTCTTTCCAACGCTTCCGGAGAAGGATCTTTCTTTGGTATGACCTCCCCGGCGCTGGCTGTCAGTGCAGGCTACCGTTTCTCCCGTCCCCTCGCGCTGCGCGTGGGCGTGGGCGGTTATGAAGGAAAAGGTTATGTGATGCGTACCAAGGAGTACTATCGCTACAGCTATATAAGGCCCACTGTGGATCTTATTTGGCATCCCCTCCCCAAGCTTAACAATTTGTATGTCTTCGCCGGCGCTGGTCTCATAGTGGGACTCTCCAACGGCGCCTCGAAGGCAGACGTAAGCTTCAAGCCGGACTACTTCCAGGATCTCTGGACACCTGCCAAGGCTTTCATGGCCGGTCGCCTGGGCGCCGGATATGCCTTCCCCGTAGGAAAGAACCTTTCCATTACGGCCGAGGCCATCGGCTCGCTCATGCCGGATGCCGTCAACTCCAAGCACGGCTCCACCCCCGACGCCAGCATCGCCCTGATGGCTGGCCTGCGTTACGCTTTTGGCGCCAGGGCCAAGAAAGCCCCGAAAGCCCCGAAGGTCGCCGAACCTCAGATTGTAGTAGAGCCTGAAATTGTCGTAGAACCCGAGGTGGTCGTTACTCCTGAGGTAGAGTCCAAACCTTTGCATATAGAAGAGGGAAAAGTTGAAGAGGTAAAGGTTGAGGAAGTAGAGGTTGAAGAAGTAGAGGTGAAGGCCGATGAACCGGTAGAGGAACCGGTAGAACTTCCGGCACCCGTCAAGCTTTATTTTGACAGCAATTCCTGGAAGGTCAGGGAAGAATATGGCGGGGAAGTGGAAAAGATGGCGGCCTTCCTCAAGGAGCACCCGGGAGTGGTTCTTACCCTCACCGCCTATGCCGACAGCGCTTACGGAACACCGTCCTATAATCAGACCATTACCGAGCGGCGCGTCAGGGCGGTAAGAAAAGCACTCTTGAAGGCCGGCGTCCCCGAGTCCCAGTTGGAAGGAAAGCCCATGGGCGGGACAGACCTCTTCAGCAAGGGAAAGAAAATCAGCGGTAACCGGGTGGTTATCTGCGAATGGAAATAAGCAAGTAATAACGCTCAATATTCGTAAGTATGAAAAACGTATGCAAGTATGCCTTGCTGGCAATTTTTGCCGCATCGCTGGCCACCGTGTCCTGTACCTCGGACATGAAGGCAGACCTCGAGCGCATCGAGGAAAAGGTTGACGCCAACCAGGCCAATCTGCAGCAGCAGATCAGTGCCATGAAAACTGCGCTGGACGCCTACAAGACAGAGGTGGCTCCCGAGCTGCAGTCTCTCGTACAGGCCGACAAGGACCTCCTTGCCAGCCTGAATGCCGCTAAGTCCGAGCTCACCGAAGCCCTTGCCGGAAAGGTGAGCGAAGAAGACTTCCAGAAGGCAGTTTCCACTTTCCAGGCAGCCGTTGACAAGATCATCAAGGACCAGAAGGCCGTTG
>CAMODD010000018.1:0-28283 GCA_946611215.1 uncultured Bacteroidales bacterium
GCGCCCGGCCGGTGCGTGCGGATGGGCTCCTCTTTTTTGTGCGTGACGCCTCCCCCCGGAATTCTGTATACGTGACTCTGACCTGCGACGGATTTGCAGCTCACCTGCGACAATCCTCAAAATCCACGTATATAATGCTTTAATTTCAGTTTTTTTCACTACATTTGTATGTGTCGGCAGGGTTGTTCCTGCCATAAAAACTGCCCTTATATCAATCTGGGCAAAAACTCCAGGAATATGGAAATAATCAAGGATCGCCTGTTTGCGCTGGCGCAGAAATATGTGGAAGAGACTGGGGTGTCTGTGTTCCTTACCGGGAAGGCCGGGACAGGAAAGACAACCTTCCTTCGGCATATCGTTGAAAGTACTTCCAAGCGGGCGGTAGTGCTGGCACCTACGGGGGTGGCGGCCATCAATGCGCAGGGAAGCACCATACACTCTTTCTTCGGCTTGCCGCTTTGTCCGTACCTTCCGGACGTGAAGGAACTGAAGACAGAGTACCAGATGCCGGATCGTTTCAGACGCATGAAACGGGAGAAGGAACGCATTATTAAAACCATGGATCTTCTTATCATAGATGAGATTTCAATGGTAAGAGCCGATGTCCTAGATGCCGTTGACATGACACTCAGACGCGTGAGGCACAGCGCACTGCCGTTTGGAGGCGTGCAGCTCCTTATGATAGGGGATGCGCAGCAGCTGTCGCCGGTGGTGACGGAGCAGGAAAGGCCGTACCTGGAACAGGTGTATCCGTCGCCGTATTTTTTCCATTCCAAGGCTCTTGCCGGGATTAAATATGTTACTATCGAGCTGCAAACAATTTACAGGCAAGAAGATACGTCGTTTATTGAAATTCTTAATGCAGTTCGAGACCAGCACCTTAGTCCTGCGCAGCTGGCACTTCTGAACAGCCGCGTAGGAGCGCCCTATACAGACGACTGGATTCGGCTCACCACCCACAATGCACAGGCCGATGCCGTAAATGCGCAGCGCCTCAGGGATCTTCCCACTCCGGAGCACACATACATGGCAAAAACGCAGGGAGATTACCCGGAGCCTATGTATCCGGCACCCTCAGAACTCGTATTGAAAGAAGGCGCCCGCGTGATGTTCCTCCGAAACGACCCCGAAGGCCGCTTCTACAACGGTAAGATTGCCACGGTAAAACTACTGGGGAAGGATGATATAACTGTACTGGATGACGAGGGAAAAACCATTCCTGTGGAGCCGCTTGAATGGGAAAACCTGCAGTATTCATTGGATGAATCTTCCGGGGAGATCGTGCAGAAGGCCATCGGCTCATTCTGTCAATTCCCTCTCAGGCCGGCCTGGGCCATCACCATCCACAAAAGCCAGGGACTTACATTCGACCATGTCATTATTGATGCCGGAGCCGCCTTCGCTTTTGGACAGGTATATGTAGCACTTTCCCGCTGCCGCAGCCTGGAAGGTATCTCGCTCACGAGTCCCATCACGCCGAACGTCCTATTTGAGGAGGCCGATGTCGCCGCGTTCCATGCCTCATTCCCCACCGTGAGCAGCATTTCGCAGGCTCTTCCTGCCTTCCAGCAGCAGTTTGCAGACGCTCAGCGGGCCAGCTGTTTCACCTTCGAGAGCCTTCGTCTTCAGCTATGTTTGTTGCGCAAAGTCTGGCGTGAACATGTCGCCAAGTCCCAATCCAACACATTGGCCCTTATCGAGGATGCATGCTCAAAAGTGATTGAAGCGGAGAATGTAGCCACGCGTTTCCGCAGACAGTTGCAGCAATTGTCTGCAAATCGGCCTTCACTTCTTCCCGAGCGCTGTACAAAGGCCGCCGGCTACTTCCTGCCCATCCTGAAAGACTTGCCGATAACGCAGATCGGCGCAGCCGAAATCGGCAACTCCGACGCCCGGCAGCGAATCATGCGCATCTTTCAAGACCTCAAACCGCAGTGGGAGATGCATTGCAAAACACTGACAGATGTCCTTGAAAACGGCTTTGTCCCAGAGCGCTTCCGTTCCATCAAGAACCGCGCTTTACTGGGAGAAACGGCCAGCAGCAGTACTGCAAAACGCTCGGGAAGTCGTACATCGGCCAAAAAGGGAGGCCCCGCCCCCAAAAAGATTCCTACCCGCGAACAGTCGCTCCTACTCTACCAGGAAGGTCTCAGCCTCAGTGACATTGCTCACCGTCGCGAACTGGGGGAGGCCACTGTTTTCGATCACCTTCTTACTTTTGTCAAAACCGGCGAGGTGGACCTTGCCGACCTCATCCCTGAAGATCACATTGCTGCCGTAATCGATTTCTACAGTAAACACACCAAAATCACCATGCTCACGCCCTGCTACGAAGCCCTGGACAAGACCATCCCCTACGACGAAATCCGGGCCATCCGCAAGTACATGCTGGAGTAGTGGCAGTTGTCGGTGAAGGGGCGCTATGAGCAATCTGCCACAGGTTTCTGCGACGATTCCGTTCCGGGCGCGGCTACCGTAGTTCCTCAATTTGTTGTATCTTTGCACCCGCAATGCATGTGGGCTTGCAAAATCTGTCATGAGTACAACGAACGAAAAATACAGGGAAGACCTGACCAGATATCTCCTGGAGGTTGCAACGGGGAATGGGTACCTGAAGGGCATGCTGCTGGAGACGCCGGATTTGGAGGAGGCGTGGCAGCGGTTTGCACCGTCGTTTTATGGAGATGCGGTACGGGAGTTCAACGGGTATCCGGAGTATTGCCTGGCGTGTGCCGGGTATCTGGGGATGGCTGTGGCGCAGCTGTGGGACAAGGACTGGGTCAGGTACAAGGACACACCTTACAGCTTTTTCCAGAGCGACAGAGGGTTTGACGACATGGATGATTTCATTACCGGAAACATCCTCAGAGACAATAAGTTTAGTGTGAGCGTAATGCACTCGCTGGCGGCGGAGACCTACCACTTCCTCATGAAGTCGGGGGCCGAGCCCGGAACGGCCGAGGCGTATCGCTTCTTCCTCATCAGCGTAGAAACCCTCTACAAGGTGGGGGCGGCTGTCTGGCTGAACAAACTGGGTTATAAGTACGAAAAAGTGCAGTAAGCCGATGGACCATTTACCCCTTAACGATATTCCCATGCTGGTTTCGTCCATCAATTTTCTATTGAGGGACGAGGAATTTGAAAATCTGAACCAGATCTGCTACTGCTTCGGCGTGGATAGGGAAGAGATGGACCGCATCCTCGCAAACGGCGGCTACGCATACCGCGAACAGCTCAACTGCGTCAAATGAGAAACGTCACGGAACAGGCCTACGCCTTTTTTCACCAAAAACTCAAGGTGTACGAACATAGTACCTCCGAACGGGAAATGGACCATATAGAGGACACCATTTCTACGTATGCCGATGCCATGTCTCAGGAACTGTTCCAGATACTTTCCGGTGGAGACCCCGCCTTCCTGCATGAGCATAGCACTTTTCTGAAAGACTTGCAGCAAGCCGTAAGGCAGATGGAAACCATGTTGGCGTAAATGTTCGAACATACTGTTTGAATGTTGGAATATATTGCTAACTTTGCAGTGCATATATTTTTCCAGCCACATGAAAAAAATCATCAGACAGTTCAATTACGTTCCCGTACTGGCTACATTTTTTGTGATGGGATTCTGCGATGTGGTGGGCATTGCCACCAGCTACCTCAAGCAGGATTTCGGGCTCAGTGAATCCCTGGCGGGGTTCATTCCGTCCATGGTGTTCATCTGGTTCCTGTTTCTGTCGGTGCCGGCGGCACTGCTCATGAACAGGGTGGGCCGGAAGACCATGGTGCAGCTGAGTAACCTCATCACGTTTGCAGGTATGCTCATACCCTTTTTCTGGTACAGCTTTCCGGCGTGCATGCTGGCCTTCATCCTGCTGGGGATTGGAAACACCCTCCTGCAGGTGTCGCTGAATCCGCTCCTTACCAATGTTGTTAAGGGCGAGCGCCTTTCCTCCTGCCTCACGGGTGGCCAGGTGGTGAAGGCCGTGTCCTCCTTCTGCGCACCGTTCCTGGCCCTTTTTGCCGCCAGCGCATTCGGAAACTGGAAGTACCTCTTTACCATCTATGCCGTAGTGACGCTCCTCTCGTGGCTCCTTCTGGAAGTCACCGACATCCCGAGAGAAGACGCCGCCAACGAAGATGGCGTAGACATGGGGAGCGCCTTCGGCCTCCTGAAGGACAAGACCATCCTCCTCTTTTTCCTGGGCATCTTCTTCATCGTGGGCGTGGACGTAGGCACCAACACCGTCAGTGCCAAACTCCTCATCGAGCGCTGCGGCATGCCCGTGGAGAAAGCCTCCCTCGGGGCCAGCGTCTATTTCATCTGCCGCACCGTGGGCGCCTTCCTGGGCACCTTCCTTCTCACCAGAACCGATGATAGCAAGTACCTGAAAGTAAACCTCTTCCTGGCGTCGGCCTCCATGGCAGCCCTCTTCTTCCTGCCCTCCGCCACCGGCATCCTCTGCGCCATCGGCGGCATTGGCTTCTTCTGCTCCAGCGTGTTCTCCGTCCTGTTCTCCCTGGCCCTCAAAGCCCGCCCCGAAAAAGCCAACGAAATCTCCGGCTTCATGATCACCGGCGTCTGCGGCGGAGCCGTCATCCCGCCCCTCATGGGCATGGCCGCCGAATGGACCGGGAACCAGACCGGCTCCCTCGCCATCATCTCTCTTTGCCTTATTTATCTGATTTACTGCGCCTTCGCAGCAAAAAGAAACTAACGGGACGCCTCCAGCGTGTACGTAAAGCTGTCGGCCCTGTAGTACCCAATATTATACTCCACCGGGATGCCATTCTCGTCGTAGACAAAACGTTTGCGGATGAGGATGGCATCGTTGGGCTGGATCTCCAGCTTCTCTGCCACGCTCTCTCCCGCCAAACGGGCCGATACTTCCTCCTTGGACGTTTTGACCACAATGCCGTACTGCGTCTGAAGCATCTCATACAGCGGCATATTGTAGTTTTCCTCTCCCGTAATGGGAAGCTTGGGATTGAAGTAGGAAATGAAGTGCACGAAGGGGAAGGAAGTATTCCCTCTCACACGCTCCAACACCACGCACGGCGTAGACTCGTCGATGCCGAAGAAATCGGCAATCATGGAATTGGGCTTCTTGTAGCTGATACGGAGCTCGTAGTTCTTGACCTCCACCCCTAACATCTTCATCTCCTGCGAGAAACTGAGCCAGTTCTTGACCCCGCCGGTAATGCCTTTGCGGGCCACCTTGGTACCCACGCCCTTCTTGCGCACCAAGAGCCCCTCAAACACCAGCTGGTTAATGGCCTGCCGCAGCGTATTGCGGGATATGTTCAGCTGCCGGGCCAGGTCCACTTCCTTGGGAAGCATACGGCCGTTTTTATACTCTTCGCTGTCGATAAGTTCCCTCAGAAGGTCCTGGGCCTGCTTATAGAGGGGAACATTGCTGTTGGGATTCAGTTTCATCGTGGTTATTTTTCACACAAAACTAAAAAATATTTTCGTAATATAAAAACTTTCCATATATTTGCACAAACTAATATATGTTCATACATAATGAGAACACCTAACTATGACAAATACCCGGCAACAAAAGTAGGCGGCACCGTCTGCCTGGGCTGGGCGTCTATCGTGAAAAAACTTCACTCTGCAGCAGCAGGCCCCCTCTTTGTCGATCACTACACCGGCGTCTACGAAGATGAACTGGCCCGGGAACTGGGCAAAGGCTTCGCGCGCGTCATCCGCATGCGCGATTATATGAAACCGGAAAAAGAAGTCCGGGAACTCACCAGCTGGTTCATGACAAGTGACGTTTTGTTCGGACATGTATGTGGCTTCACCCTGGAGGATTTCTTCCGGGCCGATGCTCTGGAAACCCTCCGGACGCAGCTTGAAGGAGCAGGGGAGGACACCCTTGTCATAGGAACCGGCGCCGCCCTGGTAATGCCGGAAGGCGCCACCCTTGTATATGCCGATATGGCCCGCTGGGAAATCCAGCAGCGCTTCCGCCGCCACGAGGTATGCGGGCTTGGCGTAGACAACCGCGAAGACCCCGTCTCCATCCAATATAAAAGAGGCTACTTCATTGACTGGCGCGTCCTGGACCGCTACAAAGACACCCTCTTTACCCGTGTAGAATGGTGGCTGGACACCAACAAGGCAGGGGAGCCCAAGCTCATTTCCCGCGACTCCTTCCTGGAAGGTATGGCCAAGACCGCCCGCAAACCCTTCCGCGTAGTACCTTTCTTCGACCCCGCTCCCTGGGGCGGCCAGTGGATGAAGGACGTCTGCGACCTGGACCGCAGCGCCGCCAACTACGGCTGGTGCTTCGACTGCGTCCCCGAGGAAAACAGCCTCCTGCTGGAAGTGGACGGCGTCAAAGTGGAATTCCCCTCCGTAGACCTTGTGCTCACCCACAGCACCGAGCTCCTGGGCGTTCCCGTCGAAGGCCGTTTTGGCAAGGATTTCCCCATCCGCTTTGACTTCCTGGACACTATTGGCGGCGGCAACCTGAGCCTGCAGGTGCATCCTACCGCCCAGTTCATAAGAGAACAGTTTGGCATGTCCTATACCCAGGACGAGAGCTACTACATCCTGGACGCCGGCGAAAACGCCTCCGTCTTCCTGGGCGTCAAGACCGGCGTGGACAAAGAAGCCATGCTGGAGGACCTCCGGGCTGCCCAGCGCGGAGAAAAGTCCTTCGACGCCTCCAAATACGTAAACCAGCTTCCGGCCAAAAAGCACGACCACTTCCTCATTCCCGGAGGAACCATCCACTGCTCCGGCGCCGGCTCCATGGTACTCGAAATCAGTGCCACCCCCAACCTCTTTACCTTCAAGCTCTGGGACTGGGACCGCCTGGGCCTGGACGGAAAACCGCGCCCCATCAACGTAGAACGCGGCAGCAAAGTGATCCAGTGGTACCGCGACACCGAATACGTCCTTGCCAACCTCGCCAACCACTTTGAGCCCCTCGCAAAAGGCGATGGCTGGGAAGAGATAAAGACCGGCCTCCATCCCGCCGAGTTCATTGAGACCCGCCGCATGCGCTTCACAAAAGCCGCACCCTTCCAAACCGGAGACTCTGTCCAAGTACTCAACCTGGTAGAAGGGGAGGAAGCCATTGTGGAAAGCCCCGAAGGCCGCTTCGAGCCCTTCACCGTCCATTACGCCGAGACCTTCATCATTCCGGCCTGCGTGGGGGAATATACCATAAGACCCACCGGAAACGAAGAATGCATGGTCATCCGCGCTTTCATTCGATTTAATCCCTAAAGAACACCTATGTACGAGAAAGACACTAGAACTGTAATGACCCTGGATGCCGGCGGTACCAACTTCGTATTCTCTGCCATCCGTGGCTGCGAAGAAGTGGTTACTCCGGTACGCCTCGATGCCGTAACCGACGACGTTGACCGCTGCCTTGCCGTGCTGGTCGACGGCTTCCGCCAGGTGAAAAACGCCCTCGCGGAAGAACCCGTCGCCATCAGCTTCGCCTTCCCCGGCCCCGCCGACTACGAAGCCGGCATCATCGGCGACCTCCCCAACTTCCCCTGTTTCCGGGGCGGCGTGGCCATGGGTCCCTACCTTTCCGAAGTATTTCAACTACCTGTATATATCAACAACGACGGCAACCTCTTCGCCTACGGTGAAGCCCTCGCCGGCGCCCTTCCGGCCCTGAACAAGGCCCTCGAAGAAGCCGGCAGCACCCACCGCTGCAAGAACCTCCTGGGCATTACGCTGGGCACCGGCTTCGGCGCCGGCGTGGTGCTGGACGGCACCCTCCTGAAGGGAGACAACGGCTGCGGCGGAGACGTCTGGCTCATGCGCAACGTCTTCACGCCCAGCATCATCGCAGAGGAGAACGTGAGCATCCGCGCCGTCAAACGCGTATACCGCGAGCTCTCCGGGGACACCACCCCGCTGGAGCCCAAGGATATTTTTGAGATTGCCGATGGCACCCGCCCCGGCGACGTCGCAGCCGCGAAGGAATCCTTCCGCCGGCTGGGAATAGCGGCGGCCGATGCCATCGCCCACGCCCTGGACATTGTCGACGGCCTCGTGGTGATCGGCGGCGGCCTCTCCGGGGCATCGGCCTACATCCTGCCGGCCCTCACGGAAGCGCTGGGCCCCTGGCTTCAGATGGAACCGCTGGACCTCACCACCGAAGACGGCCTGCGCCGTTTCCTGGAGGACCGCTCCGAGCTCATCCCCGTCCCCGGCAGCGACCGCTGCGTGCGCTACCGCCGGGAAAAGAAATCAGGCATCACCGTAAGCCGCCTGGGCACCAGCAAGGCCGTTGCCCTGGGCGCCTACGCCTATGCCCTTTCCCAAATTGACCAAACCAACAAATCCAAATACTAATAGCAATGAAACTATCCCAGTTCGCTGAACGCTGCAGTGCAAGCGCCTCCCGATTCCGGCTGGCGGCTGTGCTTGCCGTGCTCATTGGCGCTTCGGCAGGAAGCTCTGCCGTCGCACAGAACACCCACCGGGTTTCCGGTACGGTTGTTTCCAACGGAGAATCTGTCATTGGCGCTTCGGTCATGGTCAAAGGCACCACGCAAGGTGCAGTGACCGACGTTGACGGATTTTACACCATCCAGACCACGCCCAGTGCGGTGCTGGTCTTCTCTGCCATCGGCTACGAGCCCCAGGAGGTGAACGTGGCCGGCCGCACGAAGATTGACATCACCCTGGAAGAGTCCAGCCTCCTTCTGGACGACGCCGTGGTAGTGGGTTACGGTGTGCAGAAGAAGGTGAACCTCACCGGCGCCGTGGCCTCCGTCTCCACCAAAGAACTGGAAGGCAAGCCCATCAACAACGTGCTGGAAGGTCTCCAGGGTACCACCCCCGGTCTCGTCATCCAGCAGGGAAGTTCCACTCCGGGCGGCGTTCCTTCCATGAACATCCGTGGTTACAACACCATGAACGACAACAATCCGCTAGTGATCATCGACGGAATCGAAGGCTCTCTGGCCAACCTGAATCCGAGTGACATTGAGCAGATTTCCGTTCTCAAGGATGCTTCCTCCACGGCTATCTACGGTTCCCGCGCTTCCAACGGCGTTATCCTGGTCACCACCAAGAAAGGCAGCGAAGGCGAGGTACATGTAGACTACGACATGAGCATGGGCTGGCAGCAGGCTACCGCCCTTCCTACCGTAGTGGATTCCTGGATCTATGCCGAGCTCTACAACGAGGCAGCCGTGAACTCCGGGCGCACCGTGAAGTTCGGCCCCGAGGAAATCGCAGCCTTCCGTAACGGCGGCACCAATGTAAAGTGGATCAATGAGCTGTACAAGAATTCAGCCATGCAGCACAACCACAACCTCTCCGTCACCGGCGGCACCAAGAACCTCTCCTACATGGCCTCCCTGGGTTATGTAGACCAGAACAGCCTGTTCAAGGGCCCCGACTACGGTTACAAGCGTTACAATGGCCGCATTAACCTGAGCCATAAAGTGGGCGAGCGCCTCACCGTGAACGCCACGGCCCAGTACACCCGCAACGTCATCAAGGACCACGCTTACTGGACGGAGTGGATCATCGAGCAGTGCAACCGCATGCCCGCCATCTATGAAATCAAGAATGCCGACGGCACCTACAACTATCCCTCCGGCTCCAACTCCAACTCCCTGGAGCGTTTGGAAACCGGCGGATACCGCCAGAGCCGCAACGAGGACGTGAGCGGAACCATCAACGCCGATTTCAAGATTATCGACGGCCTGCACCTGAATGCCACCATCGGCGGACGTTCCATCAATAACGGCACGCACGAGAACCGCATGGCATCGGCCGCTGCCGCTTCCGGCGACAAGGAAAACCACATCTCCGAGTCTTCCTACCGCGCTACCAAGCTCACCACTACCGTCACGCTCAACTATGAGAAGACCTTTGGCCAGAAGCACAACTTTGCCGCCCTCGTGGGATATGCCTACGAAGGCGAATCGGCCAAAGACTATAATACCCAGCGTCTTACCGACAACTCCAAGTACGACATCTTCGTCGGCGGTCTCTCCGGCGACAAGGTTTCTAACGGCGGCGGCGCCTCCGACTGGTCCCTGTACTCTGCCTTCGGCCGCCTCACCTATAATTATGATGAGAAATACCTGGCAGAATTCAATATCCGTAACGACTACTCCTCCTACTTTGCCAAAGGCAACCGTTCGGGCCTGTTCCCGTCCCTGTCCCTTGGTTGGCGTATCTCCCAGGAATCCTGGTGGGAGAACATCCGCCCGGTGATTCCTTCCCTGAAGCTGCGCGGCAGCTGGGGTCTTGTGGGTAACAACCGCATTGGCGCCTACCGCTATATGCAAACCGTTACCGTAACCCAGGGCTACAACTTCGGCGGTGAACTGGTTCCTACCGCAGGTTTCTCCTCCGTGGACCCGTCCATCAAGTGGGAGACCACCCGCATGGCGAACATCGGCCTGGATATCGCGTTCCTCAAGAACGACCTCAATGTTTCCTTCGACTACTTTAACAACCGCACCCGCGACATCCTGGTGAGCCTGCCGGTTCCCGGTCTGTTCGGTAACGGTGCCCCTACCTCCAACGCCGCTACGGTGGCCAGCCAGGGTTGGGAACTCTCCGTGAACTACCACTTCCGCACCGGCGCCGTGAACCACAACATTGCCGGCAACATCTCTGACAGCTGGAACAAGGTGGTGGATACCAAGGGCGAAACCCTCTACTATGGCTACGACGTGGTTTCCGTAATCAAGGAAGGCTACCCGCTCTATTCCTACTATGCTCTTCGCAATAACGGTCTCTTCCAGAGCGACGAGCAGGCTGCCTCCAGCCCTCACCTCGAGGGCATCGTTCCCCGCGCTGGTGATATCCGCTACGTGGACAAGAACGGTGACAAGGTCATCAACGACGACGACCGCTTTGTAGTGGGCAACGACTTCCCCCGCTATACCTTCGGTCTTTCCTACAATCTGCAGTGGAAGGGATTCTTCTTCTCTGCCTTCCTGCAGGGCGTGGGCATGCGCAGCCGATGGATGAGAGGCGAGGCCGTGGAAGCTTTCCACAACAACAACGAAGGCCCCGTGCTGGACTTCCATGTAGACCGCTGGACGCCGGTGAACACCGATGCTTCCTACCCTCGTCTCACGATGGGCAGCGAGTCGGCCAACAACGCCACCAAGTCTGACTTCTGGATTCAGAACGCCGCCTACCTGCGCCTGAAGAACGTGCAGCTGGGTTACAACTTCCAGGGCGACTGGATGAAGAAGATCCGCCTCAGCAGCCTCCGGGTATACGGCAGCATCGAGAATGCCCTTACCCTCTCCTCCATGCGCGGCGGCTGGGATCCCGAGTACAATGCCGACGGCAGCGGCCGTGCCTATCCCGTGGCCCGCGTGTATTCCTTCGGTCTCAATGTTAAATTCTAGAGTGTCATGAAAAAGATTATCTATACTTTGAGTGCCCTGGCCCTCACCCTGAGTGCCTGCGTACCGCTGGATACGCCCCCGTACGACCGTGAGACCGACCTCACGTTCTGGTCTGAGGACAAGAATGCGGCCGAGGAAGCCCTCAATACCTGCTATACCTATCTCACCGACATGTACGAGCTGGTGTACAGCGACGGCATGAGCGACAACGCCTACGTCAAAGGCGGCCAGAACCAGGCCATCGGCAACGGCAAATACGGCACGTCCGACGGCTATGTCTATGATGTGTGGAACCGCCACTATGCCGGTATCCGCGCCTGCAACGAGCTCCTGAAGAACATCGACCTGGTGCCTGAGCTCTCCGACGAGCTCAAGGCCCGCTACGTGGCCGAGGCCCGTACGCTCCGTGCCTGGAACTACTACGAGCTGTATGTGCGCTTTGGCGGCGTTCCTTACCTGACGGAGCCCATCAGCATTGCCGAGGCCCGCAAGGCTACCCGTGAGACGGCGGCCGCCATTGCCGCCCACATCGAGGAGGAACTGGAAGAGGTCATCGCTTCCAATGCCCTGCCTGCTTCCTACGGCGCTGCCGACAAGGGCCGCGTGACCAAGTGGACGGCTGCTGCCATCCTGGCCAGGACCTACCTCTTTGAAGGCAAGTTCGAGAAGGTCCGGGACATTACCGCCACTATCATCTCCGAGAGCGGCATCTCCCTCTATCCTTCCTACAGCGGCCTCTTTACCGTAGCCGCCGAGAACTGCGACGAGATCCTTCTCTCCACCCAGTACATGACCGTCTCCCGCGAGCAGAACATCATGTACAACACCCTTCCTCCGTCCATGGGCGGCTATTCCAACCTGGCTCCGCTGAAGTCTCTTGTAGACAGCTATATCATGCTCAACGGCAAGGCTATTGACGAGGAAGGTTCCGGTTACAGCGCCGCTGATCCCTGGAGCAACCGTGATCCCCGCCTGGCTGCTACCGTGATGTATCCCGGCAACAGCTACCCCGTGAGCGGCGGAACCGTGGAGCCCGACTGGGCCGGCCGCGATGCCTTCAATTCCACCTCTGACGTAACCCCTACCGGTTACTATATCCGCAAGTGGTGGGACAACACTTACCGTCTCACCCTGCAGTCCAGCCTGAACGCCATCATCATCCGCTATGCCGATGTCCTTCTGATGAATGCCGAGGCTCACGCCGAGCTGGGCACCCTGAACGAGACCGTTTGGAACGCCACCATCCGCAAGATCCGCGAGCGCGCCGGCTTCACGGAGGCATCAGCCCTCGATTTCCCTGCCTCGGGCAACCTCAAGGCGATTGTGCGCAACGAGCGTCGCGCCGAGCTTGCCTTCGAAGGCTCCCGCCGCATCGACATCATCCGCTGGAAGACTGCCGAGACCGTGCTCAATGGCTGGTGCCACGGCATGTACACCGGTGAGACCGTTGGAACCGACGACGGTTTCGTGCGCATTGAGCAGCGCCAGTTCGACCCTGCCAAGCACTATCTGTGGCCCATTCCCCAGAAGGAACGTGACCTCACAGCCAACAATCTGGAACAGAACCCCAATTGGTAGCAGATTATGAAAAAGATTACACTTTTGCTCAGTGCTTTGCTGGCCCTTGGAGCCTGCCAGAAGCATTATGAATTCAATACGGAGTTCACCATGCCCACTTCGCTGGACAGCCCCAGTGCCGTGAGCCTGGACGTGACCTCCACGCAGACCGTCGTCCTCTCCTGGGAAGGCGGAAAGGCTTCCGATGGTGGCCTTGTGCTCTACGAAGTCCTCTTTGACAAGGAGGGCGGCGACTTCTCCAGCCCCGTGGACGTTCGTAAGAGCGACCAGGGCGCCCTTCCCCAGCTCACCCTCTCGCACGCCGAGCTCAATGCCATTGCCCGCAAGGCCGGCATCAAACCCAACGAAAGCGGTACCCTCATCTGGACGGTGAAAGCCTCCAAGGGCGGAGTGTCCCGCATCCTGGAAGGTCATGGAACCATTATCATCACCCGCGGCGAAGGCATTGACAACATGCCCACGCAGCTGTTCGTGGCCGGATCGGCCGCTTCGGAGGCCGGACAGGAGTTCCGCGTGGCCGAGGAAGGCGTATACGTGATTGTAACCCGCGTGAAAGCCGGCAACCTGCACTTCAGCTCGCTCAAGGAAGGCGGCGACGTGTTCTATGCGACGGCTTCCGGCAAACTGGTGGAAGGCGAAGGCGACTATACCGTCTCCGAGGCCCCCGCTACCGGTCTTGCCCGCATCACCGTCAACTTTAACACGCTGGGCCTTTCCATGGAGACCATCGCAACCGAGATCCACGCCCAGTGGGAAGCCACGCATGCCGATTTCGCCGTGCTGGAATACCAGGGTGACGGCGTGTTCTCCGGAGAAGGCGAGGCCGTATTCCTGGGCCCCGGCCGTGACGGAACGCCCGACTGGTGCAGCTGGGTGGAAGAGCGCTACTCCTTCATCGTGAACATTGACGGCAACAACGTCCGCTGGGGCTCCTTCGAGGGCGGCAACGCCTTCACGCCCACCGGAGAAGACAGCTTCTACTATATCAAGGAAGCTCCCATCGCCGACTGGGACGGTCTGTGGAAGATGGACCATGCCCTGGATCTGAAGATGGTACGCGCAACCGTCTACACCAACAAGGACAACCAGTTCACCCATATGGTGGAGCAGGCCGGCGAGATTGTCTACGAGCAGCCCACCTCTACACCTTCCGCCCTGTACCTGAGCGGTACCGCCGCAGAGGCCGATGGACAGGCCTTCCGCAAGGACGGTGACAAGTTCATCATCTACACCAAGCTCAATAATGGAACGCTTTCCTTCGTGGACGGCGACGGCGTCAAGTACTTCCTCCAGGGAGAGAACGACCTCTACATTGGCAAGCGCACCAGCGACGTGACGGCCTCCGAAGAAGTGTCCCGCATTACGGTGGACTTCGCTTCCAAGAAAGCGACGTTTGAGAAGGTAGGAACCAGTGTGCGCATGATCTGGGGCTGCAACTATGACACTGTCATCGAACTCACCTACCAGGGCCAGGGCAAGTTTGCCGGCGAAGGTGAGGTGGTGTTCGTGGATCCCGCCAAGTCTGAGACCAACCCGCCGTCCTGGCTGAGCTGGGTAGAGGAGCGCTACTACTTCATTGCCACCGTTGAAGGAACGGAAGTATGCTGGGGCCGCCTGGACAGCGAGTCCGCGGAACGTCCCGACGGCGAAGTGACTGAGACCTTCTACGACATGGGCGAGTTTGCCTGGGACCAGTGGTCTCACCTTTGGAAGATGGGCTCTGCCTTTGACGGCAGCACGGTATCGGCCACCATCAACACCAACGACAACGGCCACTTCAAGCACAGCTTTGTGAAACAGACGGCCGATCCTTTCCCGCCCACGACGGCTCCCTCCGCCCTCACGCTTGAAGGGACGGCTGCCGAGGAGGCAGGCCAGGCTTTCCGCAAGGTGGAAGACGGCGTGTTTGTGATTTACACGCAGCTCAAGGCCGGCGCGCTCTCCTTCAAGGGAGACGGCAAGACCTACTTCCTGGGAGACAGCGGTCTCCTGCAGGGTGAAGGTTCCTACGCCGTTACGCTGGATGCTCCTACGGTTTACCGTGTTACGGTTAACTTCAAAACTACGTCTGTAACCCTTGAGACCGTAGATAAAGTGAATTTCGTGTGGGGCTGCAACGAGTGCTCTCCCTTTGCCATGAACTATGCCGGCAAGGGCGTCTGGAGCGGAACGGGCAAGGTGGAATTCATTGAGCCCGGTGACCCGCAGTTCAACCGCGCCACCTGGCTCTCCTGGGAAGAGGAGCGCTACCGCTTCCTCATCACCCTGGACGGTGCGGCCGATGCCACCGAGTGCTGGGGCATCCTGGACGGCGTGGACAAGGAATATCGGCCCGACGACGAGCGCTTTACGGCGGGTGACGACTTCTGGAAGTGCGGCGAATTCGCCCGCGGCGGCCAGTGGGAACACCTGTGGAAGATGGCAACTGAAATGAACGGACAAACGGTTACCATTACCGTGAATACCAACAAAGACGGTGTGATGGTACATTCCGTTACCAAATAGAATGGTTGGTTAATAATTATTGTGAGGACTGTCCCGGTTCCTTTTCGGGATCCGGGACAGTTTTATTAACTTTGGAAAATGAAAACAAGAAAGCTTATCACCGGCATCCTCATGGCACTCTGGTCCTGCTCTCCCACTTCCTGCACAGACCCTTCCAAGGAGGAATTCATCCCCGGCGGAGAGACAGGTGGAACGGAAGGGGGAAAAACCACGGAGATTGTCTGGCATGAGCGCGCCTACGACACGTATCTTGCCATTGAGAAACTCTATGGAATTACTTCCGGCTCCACGGCCGGCTTCTTCAACGAGAACTATCCCAAGGGTGCGGGAGACCTCAGCGCCTCTTTCCTCTGGCCCTATGACGGTCTCATGAGCGGCGTGGCCCTTCTGAACAAGCTGGGCTACGAAGTGGGGTATGCTGCCAAGATCGAGCGCTACGAGGCCTACTACCGCAACCTGTCGGTGGGCGGCTACGGCTCCCAGACCGACGGCCGTAACGGTGGGGGAGACCGCTTCTATGACGACAATTCCATCATCGGCCTCAATCTGGTAGAAGCCTATAAGCAGCTCAAAGACAGCAAGTACCTGGAGCGCTGCGCCCGCATCGTGAAGTTCCTCAAAAGCGGGGAGGACGATGTGCTGGGCGGCGCCCTCTGGTGGTGCGAAGGCCAGAAGAACAAGCCCGGGAACGGAGACTCCAACAAGCCCGCCTGCGCCAACGGATATGCCCAGTGGTTCCTCCTCAGCTACTACGACATTTGCCCCGCAGGGGAGAAGGCCGATGTCCTTGCCTTCGCCAAGCGCCTGTATGCCTGGGAACGTGAGAACCTTCTGGATCCCTCTGACCAGACGTACTGGAACGACCGCAATGCCGACGGCAGCATCAACAAGACCAAATGGACCTACAATTCCGGAGCCATGATTGCCGCCGGAGCGCGCCTGTATCACATTACCGGCGAGAAGCATTATCTGGACGAGGCCATCGCCACGGCTAAGGGCGCTTACAACTACTATGTTAAGAGCCGCGACAAAATGGGCCTTGCCTATCCGCTCAACGACCCTTGGTTTACGGTGAAACTCATCCGTGCCTACATGGAGCTTCAGCCGGATTTTGCTACGGCGTCCGAGTACATCAAAATCTTTACCAAGAACCTGGACTATGCCTGGGAACATGCCCGTCAGCAGAACGGGCTGTTCTACGAGAACTGGAGCGGAAGCGCCAACCAGGACCGTGACAAGTCGCTCCTGATGCAGGATGCTGCGCTGGAGTCGCTCGCTGCCATTGCCTTGTATAACAACGAACACAAATAACAGAAGATGAAACTGACGCATATTTCCCTTCTGGCACTTCTCCTTGTGGCCTCCTGTGGCTCCAAGGAGGATTTGCTGGATTATGTAAACCCGAACATCGGTACGGTGCACAGCCGCTGGTTTGTGTATACGCCGGCCGCGACGCCTTTTGGCATGGCCAAGCTGGGTGCATCCACCAACGGAACCTATGGCAACGACCAGGGATGGGAGGCCGTAGGCTATGAGGACACGCACACTTCCATTGACGGATTTCCCTGTTTCCACGAGTTCCAGGTGGGCGGTCTGGCCCTCATGCCTGTAACCGGAGAGCCCATCACGGTTCCCGGCATGCTGGAGAACCCTTCCGAGGGCTGGAGATCTTCTTTTGACAAGGCCGATGAATATGCCCGCCCGGGTTACTATTCGGTGGTGCTCAAGGACTACGGCGTAAAGGCCGAACTTACGGCTACCGAGCGCGTGGGCTTCCAGCGCTTTACGTTCCAGACTCCGGGCGAGGGCCATGTTCTGGTGAATGTGGGTACCCGAATGGGCGAGAGCGGCCCCATCCGCGACGCTTACGCCAAGCTGGAAGGAAACATTCTGAGCGGCTTTATCGTCACGGAACCTACCTACGTGCAGAAGTACCAGACGGGTGCTACGGTGTGCATGTATTTCTACGGTGAGGTGTCGGCGGTGCCCGATGGCGTATCGGCCTTCCACGTTGGCGGCGTGCGCGCATCGGCCACGGAAGTTTCCGGCCCCGGCGCGGTGCTGTCCCTGGACTATGCGCAGCCCTCCGAGGTGACGGTGAAGCTGGGCCTTTCCTACACGTCTACAGAGAATGCGAAGGCCAATCTGGAGGCCGAGGCTGCCGGACTGGACTTTGATGCCGCCCGCAAGGCTACGCAGAACAAGTGGCGCCGGGAGCTGGGTAAACTGGAAGTGAGCGGCGGAAAGCCCGAGGATCGCATCAAGTTCTACACGGGCCTCTACCACATGCTGCTGGGCCGCGGTCTCGCGAGCGACGTAAATGGTGCCTATCCCCGGAATGACGGCGGCGTGGGCCAGATTGCACTGGACGCTGCCGGAAAGCCGGTCCATAACCATTATAATACAGATGCCATCTGGGGCGGTTACTGGAACCTGACTCCGCTGTGGGCCCTGGCCTGGCCGGAGTACTATAACGACTGGGTGGCGAGCCAGCTCCTTGTTTACAAGGATGCCGGTTGGCTGGGAGACGGCATTGCCTGCAGCAAGTATGTCTCCGGCGTAGGAACCAACATGGTTTCCATCGCTTTTGCAGGTGCCTACAATAGCGGTATCCGTAATTATGACATCGAGGCCATGTACGCCGCGGCCCGCAAGGACAATCTGGAATGGAGAGGCCGCATCGAGGGCGCCGGAAAAATGGACGTGGAGCAGTTTGTGAAAAACGGCTATGTCCCGTATGTGTCCGACCCCGGTTTCGTGGCACACAGCGGCGGCGCGACGTTCTCTGTTTCGCATACGCTGGAATACAGCTTCAGCGCCTACGCTACGGCACAGTTGGCGAAGCAGCTGGGCTACGAGGAAGATTACAAGCAGCTGATGGACCTTTCGGGCGGCTGGGCCAAGGTCTTTGACGATGATCTCAAACTGGTGCGTCCCCGTGTAAAGGGTGGTGCCTTCATCGATAACTTTGACCCGCTGGAGTCCTGGAGAGGATTCCAGGAAGGCAATGCCATGCAGTATACCTTCTTCGTGCCCCAGAACCCCGATTCCCTGGTTAGCCGCCTGGGTAAGGACGTGTTCAACGAACGCCTGGACGGTATTTTCACCGAGGCGCGCAAGAGCATCTTCGGTGGCGGAAAGACTACGTATGCCTTCTCCGGCATCAACAGCCCCTACAACCATGGTAACCAGCCCTGCCTGCACGAGCCCTGGCTGTTCAACTTCTCCGGCAAGCCTTACCTTACGCAGAAGTGGGTGCGCCTCATTTGCGACGAGTTCTACGGTATTACGGGAGAACATGGTTATGGCTACGGCCAGGACGAGGACCAGGGCCAGCTGGGCGCCTGGTATGTCCTTTCCACGATGGGTCTCTTTGATGTGCAGGGCGGCGCCCCCGCGGAGCCTACCTACCAGATCGGCAGCCCGGCCTTCGACAAGATTGTGGTTCACCTGAACCCGCTCAATGCAACGGGGAAGAAGCTCGTGATAAGGACCATCGGCAACGGCCCCGACGCCTATTATGTGCAGAAGGCTTCCTTCAACGGGAAACCCCTGGAGCAGAACTGGCTGTACCGGAAGGATATCCTCTCCGGCGGCGAGCTGGTCCTCACCATGGGCACCGAGCCTTCGGATGTGTGGAATGAATCCTGTCCTCCTGTAAAACAATAATGATGAAAAAGACAATATGGATGAGCATCGTCGCCCTCATGGCCTGCGCCTGCGGGTGTGACAATGCCTACGAGAAAATGCCGGAAGGAACAGAGCCCTCCACGGGCGGGGAAGTTGTTCCGCCGCCCGCTACGAATCCCGCCGAGGAATGGGCCGCGCTGGCCGATTCCTGCACTAACGTACTGGTCACCAATTTCCTGGATAAGACCACCGGCACGTTCTGGTCAACTCCGAACGATATCGAGAGCTCCACGGAGTATATTTACTGGCAGCAGGCGCACGCCCTGGATGTACTGCTCTATGCTGCCGGGCGCAGTGAAAGCCTGAAGGAGACGTACCTGGGCTATGCCCGCAAGTGGGTTCAGAACTATGCCAACAACTACAACCGCGACCACCGCGGGGAAGGAACGTATGGCGGCTTTTTCAATGTCTGGACCGACGACATGGCCTGGATCTGCCTTACGCTCATCCACCTTTCGGATGTGTCCGGAGATGCGCAGTATGCGGGCATTGCCAAGGAAGTGTTTGACCGGTATATCTGGTCGCGCCGCAAGAGCTACTCCGGCGGCATGGCGCTTCCCTGGACCAGCCGCGACGAGGACGTAGCCAATTTCAACGCCTGCACCAACGCTCCTTCCTGCCTGGTGGCGGCCAAGCTGCATCCGCTCTACAAGGATGGCGGGTATCTGGAGATTGCCAAAACGCTGTACCAGGCCTGCGCAGACCACATGCCCGACGAAGAGCGGGCCGAGGAACCGCCGCTTACCTATACCCAGGGTACGCTGGGCGAGGCCTGCCGGCAACTGTACCACCTGACGGGGGAGAAAAAATACATGGACAAGGCCGGAAAGGTGCTTAAGTATGCTTTTGTGAGTAATCGTTGCAACGACAGTGCGACCGGTGTGCTGCGCCACGAGGGCACCAGCATGGACCAGAGCATCTTCAAGGCGGTGCTCATTCCCTATGCCGTCAACTATGTGCTGGACGAAAAGGCCGATGCCATTACGGCGCAGGTTATCCGCGAAAAGCTCATGCTCAACGCAAAGACGCTGGGGAAGCATCTGGACCGCAACCAGTACCCGCGCATGTACTGCGACTACTTCTGGGGTACAACCTTTGCCGGCGGCAATGCCTCCATGGGTGCTCAGACCAGTGGTGCTTCGCTTATGGAAGGCGTTGCGAGGATGATGAGGTAAGCCTCCCTTACCGGAAAAACCGTTTGATGAGTTTTCGGGCGTTAAGCCTGAAGAAAATATTCTCGAGGAAGTTCGGCCGCTGGAAATTGATGCGAACCACCAGATCCAGCAGGGCGAACTTCCCTGCTTTTGCATCCAGGGCGCGATGGTCTTCCTTGCCCGAATAGGCAGTGGCGAAAGCATCCCAGAAACGATGGAATTGATCCTCGGTGAGGTGGAAGATATCCTGCACCATTTTTATGGGTGCATAGATGTAGCAGATCATGTATAGGTGCCCAATGTCAAACATGGGGTCCCCGTGGGCAAAGCGGTCCAGGTCTATCCAGTAATATTTGTCACCCGCCTGCACCAGATTGCCCATCTGGAAGTCTCCGTGGATGCAGGTGTCGGCGTCGGGGATGGTATAGGCAAAGGCCCGCACGCGCTCTTTCTCTTTCCTGGTAAGGAACTTGGCCTCGTTGAGTATGTTCAACAGCTGCTCCTTCCGGCTGGGGAAACGGTCGGTGGGGCAGGGGGTTGAAAAGAGCTTCCTGCCTTCTTCGCATAGTACGCGGGCCATTTTTTCCGTGCTGGAAGGGTCCTCGCTGCAAATGCGGGAAAGGGATTTCTTTCCATGGATGCGTTCCTGCAGCGTGCCGTAAAGGTTTCCAATTTCTACAATCTCCTGCATCCTGGGCGTCGTAAGCCCTAAGCTTTCGACATTTTTGCTGACGTTATATTCGTGCGCGGCATTGGGCAGGTTGTTGATGCGCTCCTTGTCGATTTTCAAAATCAGGTCTGGCATCTCGGGATTGATGTAGACGGATCCATTGCCGCCTTCACCCACTTTTTGCCATTGGGAAAGGTCTATCTGTTTCATGATTATACGCGGATATGGTCTCCAATAAACAGGTTGATTGAGGTGAGAATCTTCTTGTTCTGGAGATAGGGAAGGTTTACGTGGTAAGCCTGGGGCCAGAGGCAAATGGCCTCACCTGCCATGATCTGAGCAATACGGGACATCTTTTCCTTGAGCTCGGGCGTGTTCCATTTGGCACCGAAGTAATGCTGCCCCATGTAATCATAGAACTGCCTCAGCATTTTACGGTCCATGTGGAAGAGTTTCTTCAGGAGGGGATTGGGAGCGTAACCGCTCATGTGGGAAAGGCGGTTGAAATCCAGCATAGGGTCTCCGTATCCAAAATCTCCGAGGTCTATCCAGTATATTTTTCCGTCGGCCATGATAATGTTGCAGGGATTGATGTCTCCGTGAAGACATGTAGTGGCGGGTTCCAGTTCGTCAATGTAATGAACGAGCCTTGTTTTGATGTCTTCCGGAAGTTCCATGCTGTCGGTAATGATTTCTCTGGTGCGGAGGGCGACACTGTCAAAAATCTCGGTATTGCACGGCATCGCGTGAAGCGCTTTCGTGTATTCGGCCGTTATCACAGCCATTTCCTCGATACGTTCGGGAGCATCGGCGATAATCCTTCCGAACGATTTTTTACCGTAGATGCGCTCCATCGTCATGCCGTAGCGGTTACCGTCTGTCACAAACTCATAGGGTTTGGCCGATGGTATACCCATATCGTATACGGCTTTGGAACGCTGGAATTCCAAATAGGTATGTTGGGCGGTGATGGTGGGTTTGTTGAGTTTGAGCACAATGGAGTTGTCGCTCTTATGGTAGTACGATTTTCCAAAACCGCCGCCACCAAAGGGTACCCATTCCTCCAGATTAATGGTCTTTGCATTCATAGTCATAGGTTTAGGTCCAGCAGGACTGTTTGCTCTATTTTATGAGAGCTAAAGTATAAATAAAAAAGAAAAATCGTGGTCCATCTGCCAAAATTGTAATAAGAATATCATTTTTGAAACACTTTGTACAACTATTGTCCACATCTCACCAGCCCCCCAATCGGGCATTTTCGCCGTTTTTGTTCGATTTCCCGTTTACCTTGGCGCCAAATCGAGCTTTTAGAGGGCCGCATAGTGAGTGAGGGGCCGCATAGTAAGTCTACTGCGGGAACTTGACAGTTTTGGTCAAGTTACCGTCAAAAACGGCCTTTTTTGCGGGTAACCGGACTTAATTTGTCAAGTTACCCGCAGTGGGGGCACTTTTGAAACTTCCCAGCACCGCCGCTTCGACGAACCTCACAAAAAGCCCTCCCGGCCAGGAAATCGTATCGTTCACTACTGGGCTGGCAAACCGAGAATGACTTTTTCGGCGGGATTGGAATTACTTGAGAGCCAGTAGACGCCATTTTCCTCTTTGTCTACCGTGAGATCCACATTTTCGATGTAGCCATCCACGGCAGGATTGACATTCTGCAGGATGTTGACACTATGCGTTGAGCCCATCATCATGTATCCGTAAACCGTGATGCTGACGAACTTGTTGTTGGCCGGATTCATGAAGACATATTGATTGCTGTAGCCGGTATCCACTTCCAACAGCTGGTGCTGGCCCTTGACATAGTTCCATTCGAGTCCCATGAGGCCGTACACGCCGGGAAGGCCCATTTCCTGGGAACTCTTTCCCTTCTGGGTTACGTGTACCTTCTGGGAAAGGCCGGCCGCTGAGGAAGTGAAGAGGATATCGGCCTCCCTTGCTGCGGTGGATGTATTCTCGGATGCGGAGAAGGTGTAGCGGTCCGTGGACATGGATTTGGTTACGACAGGGGTGATCCAATCGGCCTGCCCGGGGATGCTCATATCCACTTCTACGTTGTGCGTTACGTCCACGCTGAACGTGCCTCCCGTGCTCTCCAGCACAAAACTGCCGGCACCCAGGATGAGGGTGGGGGAAGTGGCTTCCTGATACACCGTCACTGTTTCTTTTCCCAGCGAGCTTGATATGGCAATCCGGCCTTCGCGGGGCGCTGTATCTTCGTTGGCGTCCACGGAGAAGGTGAGTTTGTGCGACGTGATGGCTTTGGTGCCGGCCTCGTGCAGCCAATCGGCCCCCATCTCAATCTCGTAGGTAAATTCGATGTTCGTTCGTACCGTCACTGTGAAAGATCCGGCCTCTTTGCCCAGTTGGGTTTTGGAAGCCGATACCACAAGGGCATCGGCTTGCTTCTGGGTTAAGGTAACCTGGGCCGATACGCCGCCTGCCCATATTTTGATGGTGGCGCTGCGCTCATCGCCCGTATCGTTGGCCGTAGCCGTGAGGGTTACCTTGCCGTTTCCCTTGCTGCCACTTTCGGGCGACAGGGAAAGCCATCCGTCGGCCCGGTTGTTGATGGGCATGGCCTTCCAGGCATCGGTGGCGGTAAAGGTTACGTCTACCGATCCTCCTTCGGCACCCAGTACCGGAGTGGGAGTGGATGTAAGCGTTACGACAGCCTCCGTTACATCGGTGGAGCCGCCAGAAGGAGATTCTTTGGGGCTGCAGGAAAATGCAAACGCCAGGATAATAAGTATCGATATCTTCTTTTTCATAGGGCCAGGCAATTAAAGGACAGTAATGTGGATGGATACAGTCTCCGTAAAGTCACCCGTGAGGACGGCGTCAATCCTGTGCTCGCCGGCAGTGAGGGTTACACTCTCGCCCTGCACTGGGGTTCCGTCCATCTTCCACTCAATCTGCTTATAGTTCCGGATGGGGCTGGTTACCACCTTGAGGGGAAGGATATCCCCGGCCTTCAGCGTCCCTGCGGGCATTTCGATGGAGGCAAAACCCAGGTCCCGGAGCGTAGCTGTCTCGTGAACGTACGTCCTGCTGGTTATGGTAAAGCCGATAATGGCATTGCCATTATCCCAGCTCCAGTCCAGCGAAGGCTGCACCCACGATAAACCGCCCGGCGAATCAGTAGAGAAGCCGTAGTACATGTACAAGCCTCCTTCGGACGCAGGGCCGCCGTCGGTGTACATGATATATTCTGCATTTGCCTTCTTGACCAGATAGCCGATGTACAGGTCAGTACCGGCCGGAATGGTATAGGGCTCATTCAACGTCACCTGATTCGCCGGCAAGGTATAAAGATTTGTGTCCACATTGTACACCTGCTGTACCCGCACCCTCCGGTCCAATCCGGCGTCGATGAAAACCCACACCTCTTCTCCGGAGGCTCCGGTAGAGAAGGAGATGGATTTAATCTGCCGTCCCACGAGGCTCTCCAGTTCGGCGGCCGTGTAGTGCAGGGCTACGGTGTAGTCGAATCCCACCTGATGCCCCCAGGCAGCAGCTGTCGTCAGCGGCAGTTTCGCTTTGGAATACAATACATCCGTACCGCCCTGGATGATCGGAGTAAGCGAATAATCCCTGTTAATGCATTGCCACACCTCCAGGTTCTCTTCCTGAGGAAGATAGTTTTCGGCGAAGACAGACAGTGTTATATCTTCCGGAACGGAGGCATCCAGCGAGAAACTGAAGGTGCCGTCATAGGATGTCGTCGTCTCCATGAGGGCCGATGGACGGAGACTCTCAAGCGACAGCAGGCGCGCGCCGTGTGGTGCCGATGTTCTTTTGGACAGAAGAAGCGTAGCTTCGTTGATGGGATTTCCGTTACTGCCAGTCACCTTTCCTTTGATAATCCTTTCTCCAACGGTAAGTGTGAAGGAAGCCGTTCCGCTTGTGCTGCTGTACGTAATGTCATCCAGGCGGAAAGGCTTAACGCCGTCCCAATCCTGCAGCTCATAGCTGCTGACATGATAACTGGTTTCCCAGAAATCGCAGTAATTGGATGTCGGGAAAGTGAGGAGGTTGAAAAAGTAGGATTTGTTGCTGGAGTCGTTGATGGGGACGCCCGACACAAACAGGTAGGGGTCCGGAATCAGGAGATAATCCAGGGGATGGTCTGCGTAGGCATTAATCCGGTATCCCCACTGCCAGTGCTCCATGGCTTTGTAATCCCGGACATAACGGTCCGAGCAGTCAATGTGGTAGATGATCATGCCGGCGGCAAGGGACTTGTCCCATCCCTGCCCGGTGCGCACTTCCGGGATAAAGAATTCACCACTTTTAGAACTGGGAATCCTGTAAAGCTTGCCTGCATCCAGGCCCTGGAGGGTATGCTGTCCCGGCTTCAGGTCTTCAAACTCCGTGATATATCCGAGGAGGAATCTCTCATAGGAGCTCAGCCGGCATGGCACATAGCCCCCGCTCAGATGGTTACCGCTTGCCATGAGGTTCCAGCAATAGGGATGGTCTGCCCTGCCGTCTTCTTCGTAATTGACATCGTACAAATCCGGCAGGCCCAGGACATGGCCAAACTCATGGCAGAAGGTACCAATCCCACAGCGCTTCTCTCCTTCATTGCCCGTGTATTCCGAGGAACAGGCGTATGATCTGGCCTTCACGCCATCGTACGCGGTATTATCCGACAGCGTGCTCTTATGCGGCCAAATGGTGTTGGCGTCGCCTCCGCTCGACTGTGCATATCCCGGATAAATCATATAGACGTTGTCGATATAACCGTCCGAATCCTGGTCGTACTGGGAAAAGTCAATCTGTGGGTCAAGCTTTTCAAGGGCACGAGTCAGTGTCTTCTGCGCCATTTTAGAATGGTCGGAGTCATCATTTTCCGGGAAATCTGTCCAGCCAAAGTCTACAGTGACAGGCCCCACGACGTCAAAGACGGGGGAAAAACGTCCGCTGGAAGCATCTTCATAATAATCACGGGCCGAGCCTATGGAATTGTAGTCGGAAAAACCGTTACTGTTCAGCGACCGGTCTGTATACTCGGCTGCGCCGTATCCGAAGGAATTGTCACTCCACTGGACCAGGATGACAAGAATATGGGGAGAGCCCCAGCCGATGCGGGTGACGCCAGCCCGGCCGTTTCTCATCAAGTCCCTGTCCCGCTCTTCCCGGCGGGCTTTTGCTCGTCTCAGGGCCGACGGACTGTGCCTGACCACTCCTGCCGGCTTCCACCATCCTGCTTCATCCCGGACGTACTGCGTCTTGCCGTCTTCGGATGTGTACCAGCTGTAGTACTCATCTCCATGGAGGAGCAGGGTAATGTGGCTTCCGTCCGGTTGTTTCATGCGAATGGGGTCTGGTGTGGCCGGATTGCCGCAAAGATACGGGGCGGAGAGAACGGCCACCAGTAGGGCCAGAAGTAACTTTCTCATAGTTAGCGTCTTTTGAATCGTTACAAATATATATAAATCTTGCAAATTCAAAAAATTATTCTCGATTCTTGCCTGTGAAGTGTAATTTTACGATTGTTTTATCTACGCCGCCACCCCGCTGCAGTTTCCAATAGAAGTAGTGCATCTGACAGACGTCGCGCTTTAGCCCTTCCCTTCAATATAAAATCGGACAGAATCGCGCATTTTTGCCGATTTTCCGTTTACCTTGACGCCAAATTGTGCTTTTAGAGGGCCGCATAGTGAGTGAGGGGGCCGCATAGTAGTAAGCCCACTGCGGGTAACTTGACAGTTTTGGTCAAGTTACCCGCAGTGTGGGCACTTTTGCAACTCCCCAGACAGCCGATGTACGTACAAAAAAACGGCATTCCAGTGCGGTTTCGATGTACGTACATCGGTAGCCGTGGCGCTATCACACTGACAATCAGCGCGTTAGATTAACTGACGGGTATGAATAGCACACCCGTCAGTTAATCTAATCGTCTAGTATTCAACTATTTAAGCGCCACAAACAGCCGCTTTGACGAACCTCACAAAAAGCCCTCCTGGCAGCGGCCGTCATTAACCAGAAATGTCACCATCACCAACAAAAATGTCAATTATACCAGCAAAAACGGCAAAATTGCCCGATTTCGGGGAGGGGTGCGGTTTATTTGGTGGGGGTGATATGGAGCACGAGATACTCCGAACGGGAACCGATGCGGATTTTCGGGCCCCAGATGCCGAGGCCGGAGCTGATGTAGTACTGCGTGTGGCCTTTTTCGTACGGTCCCCAGGCCTTTTCGAAAATGGCGTCGGTTACCCAGGAGATGGGCCAGGCCTGACCGTGGTGCGTGTGGCCGCTGAACTGGAAATCGATGCCGGCCTCCTGCGCCTCTTCAAGGTGCACGGGCTGATGGTCCAGCAAAAGCGAGAAATGGCCCGTGGAAGGGACAAGCTCCTGGAGCGGGGCGCGATGACGGCGGCTGTAGTCGTCCCGGCCGATGATATCGACCCCCTCAAAATGCGCCACGGAGTCTTTTAGAAGCGTGATACCGGCACTGGACAAAAACCTTTCGGAGTCCTCTGCGCCGCCGATGTATTCGTGGTTGCCCATGACGGTATAGGCAGGAGCCGTGAGGCGGTGGAATTCATCGGCAAAATGCAGGTCCTCGAGGGGCTCGGTGGAAATGTCCACGATGTCTCCGCCGAAGAGCACGAGGTCTGGCTTTTCGGCATTGATGAGGTCTATCCAGCGGGCAAGTTCTGCCTTTCGGTTACTGTAGCCGATGTGAAGGTCGCTGGCAAGCACTACCTTAAGGGGTCTCTTAAGGGGCTTTTCGGTCTTGACCGTAATTTCCTCACGATACTTGTGCCTGTAGTGGATGCCGCCCGCGATCATCACGGCAGCAACAATGCCCGTAATGGATAGCAGCGCGGTAAGGTTCCCGTTCAGAAGGCCCTTCGGAAGGAGCTTGCAGAGCGTGGCGATATCGGCCAGAGCGAAAACGATAAGAAGATACGCAAACGCTATGAGCCAGGGCTGCCCCACCTCGTAAAGCGCCACCACGGCCGGGTAGGGGAGTCGCTTGCGAAGCAGCATGCTGGCAAACGCCGCCACCATCCACATGAGGAACAGGCCCGCTACAAGATATTTGAAGACATCGGCCCCCGGCGTAATGCGCCACAGGTGCCAGGTGGCATATCCCACCAGTGTAAAGAATACAAATACAATCATTAACATCGGAGTCACTCGTGAGCAAAAATTGTGCTACTTCCGGTGCATCGATTCCCCGTACGCCCTAACCCCCAATCGGACAAAAACGGCAAAAATGCGCGATGCACGGTGATGCACTCGTGCCGACGCTAATTTGATTTGCCGCGTTGACACCGAATGTGCCCTGTGTGCATTCT
>CAMODD010000019.1:0-27766 GCA_946611215.1 uncultured Bacteroidales bacterium
GCTTTTTCATGCCGATGGGACTGCACCCGCCCCGGATGTAGCCGGTAAGGGGCAGGAGCTCTTTCACATGGATCATGGCGCAGCTCTTGTTGCCGGAGATTCTGGCCGCTACCTTTAGGTCCACTTCCATGGAGCCGGGAACGACACACACAAAGAGGCCGGTGCGGTCTCCGCGCAGGACCAGGGTCTTGAATACGCGGTCCAGGTCTTCCCCCAGCTGCTCGGCTACGTGAGAGGCCTCCAGGTGCTCTTCATCTACCTCGTAAGGAACCAGGGTGTAGGGGATTCCGGCGGCATCCAGGAGCCGTGCTGCGTTGGTTTTTTGGATTTGCATGCACAAAAATACGAAAAATCGCGTACAAATTCTGTATCTTTGCACTTCTTTATGAGCGCGACCAAGGACATACTGCTGGGACAAATCCGCAGCGGAGGTGTGCTGACCACCGGGCAGCAGGTAAAACTGTGCCTGATGCTCAGTTACCCTGCCATTCTGGCGCAGCTGTCGTCGGTGATGATGCAGTACATCGATTCCGCCATGGTGGGCCACCTGGGAGCTGCCGCCGGTGCTTCCATCGGCCTGGTATCCACGTGCATGTGGCTCATGGGCGGTTTCGGCATGGCGGCTACCAGCGGCTTTTCCGTGCAGGTGGCGCACCGCATCGGCGGCAACGACTTCAAGGGAGCCCGGGCCGTGCTGAGGCAGGCGCTGGTATGTGTGCTGGGCTTCGGCCTGGTCATCGGCCTGCTGGGTGCTGCCGTGTCGCAGCAGCTGCCCGTCTGGCTGGGTGGCGGCGAGGACATTGTGGCCGATGCCTCCCGCTACTTCCTCATCCTCTCGCTCTTTATGCCGGCCATGTTCCTGGACTGGATGTGCGCGGCCATGCTTCAGGCGAGCGGCAACATGAAGGTGCCCAGTCTTCTGAGCATCGGCATGTGCCTGATGGATGTTGTCTTCAACTACCTCTTTATATATAAACTGGAAATGGGCGTTGCCGGTGCAGCGCTCGGAAGCGGCCTTGCCGAGGTGATCACTGGCCTTCTCATGTTCTCCTTCCTGGCTTTCCGTTCCAAAGAGCTCAGCCTTACGCAGGAAAGAGGCAGTTTCCGCCCCGAGGAAACCACTGTGAAAAAGGCGCTGAATATCAGCGCTCCCATGGCGCTGCAGAACATTCTTCTCAGGGGCGGCTACATCTGCGCTACCGTCATTGTGGCGCCTCTCGGCACTATCGCCATCGCGGCCAACAGCTTTGCCATCACGGCCGAGAGCCTGTGCTACATGCCGGGTGTGGGTATTGCCGATGCCGCCACCACGCTCGTAGGCCAGTCCGTGGGCGCCCGCCGAAAGGAACTGGCAACGCGCTTTGCCTGGATCACGGCCTTCATGGGCATGGCCGTCATGGGCTTCCTGGCCGTTCTCATGTACTTTTTCGCCCCCGAGATGATGGGCGTCATGTCGCCGGATGCCCCGGTCATCGAACTGGGTGCGCGGGTGCTGAGGATTGAGGCTTTCGCCGAGGTAGGCTACGCGGCCTCGCTCGTTATCTACGGCGCGTTCGTGGGAGCGGGAGACACCCGCTGGCCCAGCGTGATGAACTTCGGCTCTATGTGGGTGGTGCGCATCCTGCCCGCTATCTTTATTACCCGTATGTATGGCCTCGTGGGCTTCTGGGTGTGTATGGCCGTGGAGCTCACGTTCCGGGGCCTGCTGTTTCTCATCCGCCTGTACCGGGGCTCCTGGCTTAAAAATGTTTAATGATATATGTATTACGTTTGCAAACGACTGGAAATATCGTCGGCCCATGCGCTGCACCTCTCCTATGAGAGCAAGTGCGAGTCCCTGCACGGCCACAACTGGATTGTGAAAATCTACTGCAAGAGCGAAACGCTCAACGAAGACGGCATGGTGACGGACTTCACCCACATCAAGAGGGACATCACATCGGCCCTGGACCACAAGAACCTCAACGAGGTGTTCGACTTCAACCCCACGGCCGAGAACATCGCCCGCTGGATCTGCGACCACGTGGACAATGCCTACAAGGTGGAGGTGTGGGAGAGCGAGATGAACATGGCCGCCTACGAGCGCTAGCCTGTCATTCTGAGTGGCTTTTGTCATTCTGAGCGAAGCGAAGAATCTCTATGTACAGAGTCAACGAAATATTCTACTCTCTCCAGGGAGAAGGCTTCTGGACGGGGACGCCCATCGTGTTTGTGCGTTTTTCCGGTTGTAACCTGCAGTGCCCGTTCTGCGACACGGATCACAAGGGTTTTTCGGAGATGTCCGGGGCCGATATCCTCGCTGCCGTCCGGGCCTGTGGCGGTGCGTGCCGACGGGTGTGCTTCACCGGCGGAGAACCCGGTCTGCAGCTGGACGATGCGCTGGTGGCGCTCTTCCATGAGGCCGGTTATACGCTGCACGTGGAGACCAACGGAACCTGTGTGCTGCCTGCCGGGCTGGACTGGGTCACGCTGAGCCCCAAAGACCAAGTGCGTGGCCTGCGCGGCAATGGAACCGTCGTCCTGCAGCGGGCCGATGAAGTGAAACTGGTGCTGGCTCCCGGCGTGGATCCATCGGCCTGGGCCGATTTCCCGGCCACGTGGCACTTCCTGCAGCCCTGCGATGAGGGTGGCGTTACCAATGCGGCCGAAGTATCGGCCTATGTGATGGCGCATCCTGCCTGGCGGCTGTCGCTCCAGACCCATAAACTTTTGGGGATAAGGTAATGGCTTCCGACGCGTTAAAAGGACATCTTTCCATTGCCGGGGCGTATCTCATCTTCGGCCTCAATGTGGTGCTGTGCAAGGACATCGCCAATGCGCAGGCGGTGGCGCCCATCGTGCTGTTTACGCTGCGGGCGCTGGGGGCATCGGCCCTGTTCTGGCTGGGCTCGCTGTTTCTGCCCAAGGAGAAGGTGGACCGGAAGGACCTGCCGAAGATTGCGCTGGCTTCGTTTCTGGGACTGTTCGGCCCGCAGGTGACGTTCCTGGTGGGCATTACCATGTCTACGTCCATCGACACGGCCATTCTGGGCACGCTGGGACCGGTTTTCACCATGGTCTTCGCATTCTTTTTCCTGGGAGAGCCCATCACGGGAAAGAAGGCCGGCGGTGTGGCGGTGAGTCTGGCGGGTGTGCTGTTTCTCATCTTTAACTCCGTGCATGGCGGCGGGGCATCGGCCACTACTCCGCTGGGCTTCGTGATGCTGCTTCTGAACAGCATCTCGTTCTCGCTGTACCTCGGGATCTTCCGGCCGCTCATTGCCAAGTACTCGGTGGTGACCTTTATGAAGTGGTCGTTCCTGTTCTCGCTGATCCTGGCGCTGCCGTTTTCCTTCCGGGGCCTCGTGACTACGGATTATGCCGCGGTGCCTCCGGTAGTGCTGTGGGAGATCGGGTACCTCATTGTCTTTGCCACGGTCATTGCCTATTTCCTCATCCCTTACGGCCAGAAGTTCATCCGGCCCACGCTGGTGAGCATGTACAACTACCTGTCTCCCATGGTGACTACGGTGGTGAGCATCTGGACCGGCCTGGACACCCTCACGTGGCAGAAAGTGCTGGCCGCCGTGGTTATCGTTTCCGGCGTGGTGCTGGTGTCGCGGAGCCGCGCGGCCGGGAAGTAGCCCCACCGCACACCCTGTTGCGCTACAAAAAGAACCTCGGAGACGGTCCGAGGTTCTTAAGGTAATTATCAAGACAAGGGCTACAGGGCCTTTGCGGCGGATTCGCCGGCGAGATAGCCGGTAGAGAAGGCCATCTGCAGGTTGTAGCCGCCGGTGTCGCAGTCCATGTCCAGCACTTCGCCGGCGAAGTAGAGGCCGGGCTGCTTCTTGGACTCGAGGGTTTTGGCGGTGATTTCGTCGGTGGAGATGCCGCCGGCGGTAACTACGCAGCGCTCGAAGCCCACGAAGCCGGCGATGTCCAACTTCCAGTCCTTCATGGCCTGGGCCAGGCTGTCTACGCTCACTTTAGGGTTGGTTTTGAGGAAGGCCAGGGTGGCATTCCAGGGCATGAGCTTACCCAGCATGATGCGGAACAGGCGCTGGAAGCTCTGACCCTTGGAACGGTCGTCGTTAATGACTTCTTCCCATTTGGCATGGATATCGGCATCCAGCTTCTCCAGTTCTACGGCGGGCTTGAGGTCAATGGAGACGCTCACTTTCTGGCCGTCGTTCAGGGCCTTCACGGCCTTGCGGCTTACCATGAATCCCAGCGGACCTTCCAGACCGCCGTCGGTGAATTCGATGTCTCCGAACTCCTGCTGTGCTTCCTGTCCATTGATATAAAGGGTAAGCTGCACGTTGTCCAGGTTGTTGCCGTTGAAGAGTTCGCCAAGGTCCGAGAGCGGCGTAACGCGTTCGATATGTTTTTCAAAAGTAGGATACCACTTGGGAAGCGGGGCAATCTTGCGCTCCTTGGTCTTGCCATAGACGGTGCGGCCGCGGAAGGCCTGTTTGATTTCACCGGCCAGGGGGTTGCTTTCCTTATAGCCAACGGGGACCAGGGCGGTGAGGGACGGGAAGCAGGCTTCCACGCTGTGGCCCAGTTCTTCGGCCCACATATAGCCGTCGCCAGTGCTGCCGGTGCCAGGATAAGACAGGCCGCCGGTGGCGATGATCAGCTTCTTGCAATTGTATTCCACCGGTTCGATGGTGATTTCCTCACGGGTAGGTGCGGGCTTGCCGGGTCTTAACTTACGGGGATCATCCACCGGGATGCGCACATTCTTGCGGCTGGTCTGGACACAGTCCAGGCTGAAGCCACGGGGCGTTACGTCAATGGTTTTGACTTCGCAGTCCGTCACTACCTTTACACCGGCGAGGGTGCAGGCACGCAGCAGCGTATCCACTACGTCTCCGGCCATGTGGCTCTGAGGGTAAGCGCGGTCTCCCCGCTCCACGACGGAGCGAAGACCGTTCTGCTTCAGGAGCTCGATCATGCCTTCCGGGGTCAGGTTGTGCCAGGCCGGACTTACGAAGTTATTGTCTGTACGGATATGGGTACTGAAGTCCTGCCAGTCCTTTACATTGGTAAAGTTGCAGCGGCCCTTGCCGGTAATCATCACTTTACGGCCCGCCTTGGGCATTTTTTCAAGTACAGTAACAGTGCCGCCGTTTTCACTTTCAGACAACACTTTTGCAGCGCCGATCGCTGCCATGAGCCCCGCGGCTCCTCCACCAATGATAACAATGTCAGACTTCATACAAAGAAATTTGTTGCAAAATTACAAAAAATGTTTGTATATTTGCAGTCCCGATCCATCACAATCGGCGTTGCCACTTTAGCTCAGTCGGTAGAGCAGCGCATTCGTAACGCGCAGGTCGTCAGTTCGAGCCTGATGAGTGGCTCAGAAAAACCTCGGAATTGTTTCCGAGGTTTTTTTGGCTGTCGCAGGTTAGGACGAGAAGCGTCCCAGGTCTGCAAAAAATGGCTGACCTGCGACGCTAGAATGCACCAGTGGCCGATTTGCGTTCCCGTTCGGCCCAAAAACGCAGACCTGCGACGCAACGGCACCTGACCTGCAACGCAAATCCGTCAGACCTGCGACGCAACGGCACCCGACCTGCGACACAAAACCGCCTGACCTGCGGCACAAAACCGCCCGACCGGCGACGGAGAAAGGGGAGTCCGCGAAAAATTTGTATCTTTGCAAGATTTTAGAAAATTCAACTATTTATGGACAAAAAATCATATGCATTTGGAATGAGCGTGGCATCCAGCTTCTACCAGCAGGGCATCCACGTCAATAACGTCGAGGACTTCCTCAAGGGACTGAAGGACATGCTCACCGGAGTAAAGCCGGAGATTAGCATGGAAGAGGCTGGTGAGGCCCTGGAGGCCTTCTACAAGGAACTCGAGGACGAGGCTTCCGAGCGTGCCGCCGTTGCAGGCGCCGCCGCCAAGGAAGAAGGCGAGAAGTTCCTGGCCCAGATGGCCAAGGACCCTGAGGTGAAAGCCACCGGCAGCGGCCTCATGTACAAAGTCATCAAGGAAGGCACCGGCAAGAAGCCGAAGGCCACCGACAAAGTATACTGCCACTACGAGGGCACCTTCCCCAACGGCCAGGTGTTTGACAGCTCCTACAAGAGAGGAGAGCCCATCGAGTTCGGCCTCAATCAGGTAATCAAAGGCTGGACCGAAGGTCTGCAGCTCATGAGCGAAGGCGCCAAGTACGAACTTTACCTGCCCTATCACCTCGCATACGGCGAGACCGGCACCCAAGGCATTCCTCCGTGCAGCGCCCTCAAGTTCGTGGTGGAACTCATCGAGGTCCGATAGATTCTTCGTCGCTTCGCTCCTCAGAATGACAAAAGGGGCTCCTCAGAATGACAAAAGGGGCTCCTCAGAATGACAAGAGGGAGTGCCCTTCAGACTGACTGTTTTTTGTCATTCTGAGCGAAGCGAAGAATCTAAAGAGTATGGAGAGTATCATTCAGGCCATAGAAATCTTTGCACTGGTCACCGGCATCGTCTATGTGGTGCTGGAGATTCTGCAGAAGAACGCCATGTGGGTGGTGGGTATTCTCACGGGGGCCGCTTGCGCCTTTGAGTTTGCCGTCGCCCACGTGTGGGCGTCCATGGGCCTGAACCTCTATTACGTAGCCATGTCCGTCGTGGGCCTCATCCAGTGGAGAAAAGCCAGCGGACAGGTGGAAGAAGGCGACATTCACCTCCAGAAGGTTTCCCTTAAAGCAGGCATCCTCAGCGCCGTCCTTTTCACGGCCGGTACCGCCGTCATGATCCCCGTCCTAAAAGCCACCGGAGACCCCGCTCCCTTCCTGGACGCCATAGCCGTGATGCTCAGCGTGGTAGGAACGTGGTGGCTGGCCCAGAGCTACCTGGAGCAGTGGTTCATCTGGATGGTGGCCGATGTCCTCACCACCACCCTCTGCCTCACCACCGGCCAGTACTGGATGGCAGTCCTGTACCTGGTGTACATTGGCAGCGCGGTGTATGGCTATTTCCATTGGAAAAGCCGCGGGAAATACGTATCTTTGGAAGATTAATCCGTTAACCGTGAAACAACTTATCATAGACTGTGGCGCCACCAAAGCCGACTGGTGCGTGGTAGAAAACAAAACCACCCGGAACGTCCGTACGCCGGGCTTCAACCTGGTACAAACTCCGGAGGACAAACTGAACGAGATCATCGGCGGTGCGGCCGCGGAAATCGGCCCGGGCGTAGAAGATGTCCATCTGTACGCCGCAGGCCTGCTGGAAAAACCGGCTGTAGATTTTGGCCGATGGTTCCCCGGCGCTTCCATCGAGTACGCCTCCGACATGCTGGGCGCCGCCCGCGCCGTCTGCGGCCACAACCCCGGCATCGCCGCCATCCTCGGAACCGGTGCCAACACCTGCGAGTATGACGGAAAGAACATGGGCTGGAAGGTGGACTGCGGCGGCTTCATCCTGGGGGACGAAGGCAGCGGCGCCGTGCTGGGAAAACTCTTCCTCACGGACTTCATCAAGAACTACATGCCGGAGGAACTTCTGAAAGAAGTGAAAGAAACCTATCCGGAACTGAACTACCTCTATATCGTGCGTAAAGTGTACGGCGGTGAGGCCCCGGCCCGATTCCTGGGCGGTTTTGCACCCTTTATCCTGGAGCGCTACGGTAAGTACGAATACGTCAGGAATCTCGTAGAAGGGAACTTCAGAAACCTCTTCGAGAAAACCCTCAAGCAGTACAAACCCCTTCCTGTGGGTGTAGTGGGCGGCTTTGGTTACGCCTCCCGCGAAATCCTCCGGGAAATGGGCAAAACCTACGGCGTCACGTTCTCCAAGTTCCTGGCCACACCCGCCGAAGGTCTGGTAGAATTCCATGCCCTATAAGGAGACATATCCGTCGGCCCTCCTTTCCGATGCTGTGGAGGCCATCAGCTCCCTTCCCGGCGTGGGAAGACGGAGCGCGCTGCGCCTGGCCCTGCATCTTCTGAAGCAGCCCTCGGAGAACGTCCATCACTTCACGGGCGCCATCGACGCCCTCCGCGACAATGTGTGCTACTGCAAACGCTGCCGCATGATCTCCGACGACGAAATCTGCAGCATCTGCTCCGACAAGTCCCGCGACCAGCGCACCATCTGCGTGGTGGAGAGTGTGCGGGACGTCATGAGCATCGAGGCCACGGGCCAGTACCACGGCGTGTACCACGTGCTGGGCGGCATCATTTCGCCCATCGCCGGTGTAGGACCCTCGGACCTTACCATCAGTGAATTAGCCGGGCGCGTGAAAGCGCTCGAAGATCCGTCATCGGCCGAGATTATCCTGGCCCTGAGCGGAGACGTGGAAGGGGAAACCACCGCCTTCTACGTATATCGTCAGATCGAAGAGACCGGCGTCCGCGTGAGCACCCTCGCGCGCGGCCTGGGTTTCGGCGACGACCTCGAATATGCGGACTCCTTAACCCTGGGCCGCTCCATAACCAATAGACAAGTATTTAAACCATGAATCCCGAAGCTTCACGTTGTTTACTGTGTAAAAAGCCCAAATGCGCGCTGCAGGGCTGTCCCGTGCACACTCCCGTCCCGGAGTGCATGCTCCTGTACCGGCAGGGCCAGCTGGAAGAAGCCGGCCGTATGCTCTTTGCGAACAACCCCCTCAGCGCCGTTACCTCACAGGTGTGCGACTGGAAGCAGTTCTGCTACGGCCACTGCGTGCTCAATGTGAAACAGGTACCCGTAAAATGGTATGAGATAGAGCAGGAGATCTCCGGCGCCTATCTCTTCCGCCACCGCCTGGAGAGAAAGTCCGGGGTGATGGAGGGAAAGCGCATCGCCGTCATCGGTGCCGGTCCGGCCGGTATCGCCGCCACCGTGTGGCTTTTCGAGATGGGGGCCGATGTCCATCTCTACGATGCCAACCCGCGCATGGGCGGCGTGCTGCGCTACGGCATCCCGGCCTTCCGCCTGGACAAGAAATACTGCGACGCCTACGAGAAGATGTTTGCCGATGCCGGCATCTCCTTCCGCGGAGGCGTGGAGGTAGGGAAGGACGTTGCGCTGAAAGCCCTGTCGGCCCAGTATGACGCCGTCCTTGTGGCCGCCGGCGCCGAGACGCCCGCTACGCTGGGCATTCCCGGTGAGGAGAACTCCGTGCAGGCCCTGCCTTTCCTCAAGAACCCCGAGGCCTTCACGCTGGGAAAGAAAGTGATTGTCATCGGCGGCGGCAACGTGGCCATGGACGCCTGCCGCACCGCCGTCCGCCGGGGTGCCGAGACCTGGGTCTATTACCGCAAGACCTTCGAAAACATGCCGGCCAACCCCATGGAAGTGGAAGAGGCCAAGGCCGATGGCGTACAGTTCAAGGTATTCCAGGCGCCCGTGGAGGTGAAGGAAGGTGGCGTTGTCTTCTGCGACTGCGAGAACGTGCAGCCGGAGGACGGAAGCCGCGTCATTACCCGCATCATCGAAGGCACCGAGCACTTTGTGCCGTGCGATACGCTCATTACGGCCATCAGTGAAAAACCCGATCCCGCGCTGCGGGAAGAGGCGCAGGGCCTTCGCAACGTATGGCTCTGCGGAGACTTCCTCACGGGCCCTGCCACGGTGGTGGCCGCCGTCGCCAGCGCCCGCAGCGCCGTGGAAGAAATAAAAACCAGTCTATGAAAGCTCTTTTGATTTACTCCGGCGGCCTGGACAGCACCACGCTGCTCTATGAATACAAGGACAGCATTGCCCTCGCCGTCACTTTTGACTACGGTTCCAAGCACAACGCCCGCGAAATCGCCTTTGCGGTGGAAAATTGCAAACGGTTGGGCATCAAGCATCTGGTGATTCCGCTGGGGTTCATCGGCCAGTATTTCAAGAGCGACCTTCTCCTGAGCGGGGGAGACATCCCCGAGGGCCATTATGCCGATGAGAACATGAAAAGCACCGTGGTCCCGTTCCGCAACGGCATCATGCTTGCCGTGGCGGCCGGCCTTGCCGAGAGCTACGAGCTGGACGCCATCATGCTGGCGAACCACAGCGGAGACCACGCTATTTATCCCGACTGCCGTCCGGAGTTCATCGACGCCTTCTCGGCGGCCGTGAAAGCGGGCACCTATAATGGTGTGCAGGTGATTTCCCCGTACTGCAACATCACCAAGCGTGACATCGCCCTGCGCGGAAAAGCCATCGGCGTAGACTATTCCAAGACCTATTCCTGCTACAAAGGCGGCGAGAAGCACTGCGGAAAGTGCGGCACCTGCGTGGAGCGCAAGGAAGCGCTGGAAGGCTTTGACCCCACCGAATATTTAGATTAATCCTTGTAGTTTCAAAATTTTTCCGTACTTTTGCAAGCTGACTTTTCCGTAACGTCAGCTGGTTCCTTATATGTTCATCCATCCGGTGCGACTGGCCCGGAGCTAAAACAGTCAAAGAGATATGCTGAGTATCTTCTACAGAGAAAACGGAAAAATTCTCCTCTCCCAGTCGGAGAAAGACTTCCCGAAGATCAAGTTGGAGGACGCCGTGTGGATAGACCTGGTACAGCCTACCGGGGACGAAAAACGTGCGGTGGAAGCCTTCATGGGCACCGAAATCCAAAGCCGTGCACAGGCGGAGGAAATTGAGTCATCGTCCCGTTACTTTGAAACGGACGACGCCATCTTCGCCAACACCAACTTCCTTACTCCGGGACAGGATGAGTACATGATGCAGCCCGTGTCGTTCACCATTGTGGATGACACCCTGGCTACGCTCCGTGAAGTGCCCCTGCGCTCGTTCACGGAATTGCAGCGCCGCCTGCAGGTGAATCCGCGGCAATATCCTTCCGGCTTCAGCGTGTTCGCCAGCATCCTGGACCAACGTGTAGACCTCGATGCCGACATGATCGAGCTCCTTTCCAAGGAGATTTCCCAGTACGCCAAACAAATCAACGACCAGGAAAACATTGACCAGGAACTCCTCATCGACATTTCCCAGATGCAGGAAAATACCATGGTGGTCCGTGAGAACGTGGTGGATAAGCAGCGCCTCATCTCCAACCTCATGCGCTCCACCAAAGTGCCGCGCTCCCTGGAAAACCGCCTCAACGTACTCCTGCAGGATATCACTTCCCTCCTGAGCCATACGAGCTTCTGCTTCGAGCGTCTGGAATATCTGCAGGACACCGTCCTCGGTCTTATCAACCTGGAGCAGAACAAGATCATGAAGGTGTTCACCGTGGTGAGCGTGTTCCTCATGCCGCCCACCCTCATCGCCGGCTTCTACGGCATGAATGTGCGCCTTCCCATCATCGCGGCCGATGATCCCAACGCCAACTTCTGGAACTGGATCATCATCCTGGGCCTCATGGTCCTGAGCACGCTGCTGGTCTTTGTGCTGTTCCGCCGCAAGAAACTCTTATAGTCCCCGAAACTTCGCAAAAACGGCAAAAATGCCACGTTTGGCGACAGCTTTAAGGGGAAATTTGGCAAAAACGGCAAAAATGCCAAGTTTGACGGACAGCGCTTGAGAGGAATCGGCCCTAATTCAATTTACGGGAGGGGATGAAGGCCATGACAAGGCCCACGAAGCTTACGCCCAGTACGGTGTAGAGGATGTCGGTGGCTTTGAGCGCTACGGGATAGGAGGTGACGGCGAAGTTGCCGGGCATGGGCACAAAGCCAAAGCGCTGCTGCAGGACGACGGCCGTAATGCCGATGAGAAGGCCGATGGCCATGCCGAGGAGCGAGACCAGAACGCCTTCGAGGAGGAAGATGCGGCGAAGAAGGGCTTCGGGGGCACCCAGGCTCCGGAGCGTTCCCATATCGGCCTCCTTCTCGATGATGAGCATGCGGAGGGAACTGTAGATGTTGAAGGCGACAAGGGCCACGATGAAGACCAGAATGAGGTAGATGGCCAGTTTCTCATAGCGCATCATGCGGTATACGGACTCGTTCTGCTCCTTGAGGTCCAGTACGCGGAAATCGGGGCCCAGGCGCTCCTGCAGCTCCTTCTTGAGCGCAGGGTCGCATTCAATCTCCAGGGCCGACACCTCCTTGTCATAGTCCAGCAGTTCCCGCATTACCTCGATGGGAACGATGAGCAGCTTGGCGTCAAGTTCCGCATTGATGGAGAAGGTGCCAGCCAGTTGTACGCGCTTTGAGCGAAGGCTGGCAACCGGGTTCGCAAGCGAAATGGAGCCTGTGCGGGAAGGGTAATGGATTTCCAGAGGCGTGACAAACTGCGGGTGTGCGCCCAGATTGTGCGACAGCACGGCACCACCGACGGCTTGGGGAAGGTCTCCCCGGTGCAGTTGCCATCGGCCTGCCACGATGTGCTGCTGCAGCGGATTCTCCGTTTCGGAAACCGTGTCGATGCCTTTTACGCGGGCCAGACTCTGGTGGTCTTCAAAAGAGAGGAAAGCCTGCTCTTCCAGGACGCACGAAACGCGGGCGGCGTTGTCCCGGATCCAGTCAAAGACCGGGCCTTCGGGAACAAAAACTTTTCCCCCGGCAGGCCGTACCACCAGGGTGGCGCCGGCCTGGGCGAGGGAATCGCTTACAAGTGCATTGAATCCGTTGAAAACGGAAAGGACCGTGATGAGGGCCGCCGTGCCCACCGCCATGCCGGCTACGCCAATCCCCGAGATGAGGTTGATGACGTTGTAGGACTTCCGGGCAAACAGGTAGCGGAAGGCGAATCTGAGCGGCAGCGGAATCACTTTTTCAGAAGCTCTTCGATGTGTTCCGCATAGTCAAGCGACGTGTCCAGGAGGAAAATGAGCTCCGGGACAATGCGGAACTGCTTGGCCACCAGATGGCCCAGTTCTCCGCGGAGCGCCTTGTTGCTCTCTTCCAGGAGCCCCATCACCTTCTCCTGCTTTGAAGAGGGGAAGATGCTCACGAAAACCTTGGCCACCGACAGGTCCGGGCTCACACGGACCTCGCTCACCGTCACCAGGGCACCGTCAAAAGCGGCCATGCCTTTGGCTCGGATGATCTCTGCCAGGTCTTTCTGGATTTCACGGGCAACTTTGAGCTGCCGGGTGCTTGCAGGTTTTTCCATTTACTTGATATTGATGATGAAGTAGTTCTTCTTGCCTTTCTGGGCCAGGATGTAGTGGCCGTTCACAATGTCGGCTTCGGTGACCTCTGCGTTGATGTCGGTCACTTTGTCCTTGTTGATGGCGATGCCGCCCCCCTGGATCATCTTGCGGGCCTCACCCTTGGAGGGAAGGATATTGGTCTTGACGGCCATAAGGTCCATGATGTTCACGGGGAGCTCGGCCTTGGGGAGGTCAAAGGAGGGAACGTCTCCGAAAACGGCCAGGAAGGTGCGCTCGTCCAGCTTTTTGAGGTCTTCGGAGTTGCCGCCGAAGAGCATCTGGGAAGCGGCTACGGCGTTGTCGTAGGCGGCCTGTCCGTGGCACATGACGGTAACCTCGCGGGCCAGCACCTTCTGGAGCTCGCGGGCGCCGGGGTTCTCCCGGTGGCGGGCGATGAGCGCCTCGATGGTCTCACGGTCCAGGAGGGTGAAAATCTTGATATAGCGCTCTGCGTCGTCATCGGCCACGTTGAGCCAGAACTGGTAGAACTCGTAGGGCGAGGTGCGCTCGGCGTCCAGCCAGATGTTGCCCTTTTCGGTTTTGCCGAACTTGGTGCCGTCGGCCTTTCTGATGAGCGGGCAGGTGAGGGCGAAAGCCTCGCCGCCGTCCATGCGGCGGATGAGCTCGGAGCCGGTGGTGATGTTGCCCCACTGGTCGGAGCCGCCCAGCTGCAGGATGCAGCCCTTGTTCTTCCACAGCCAGTAGAAGTCGTAGCCCTGCATGAGCTGGTAGCTGAACTCGGTGAAGGACATGCCTTCGGAAGAGTCGCGGGACAGGCGCTTTTTCACGCTGTCCTTTGCCATCATGTAGTTGACGGTGATGTGCTTGCCGATGTCACGGATGAAGTTGATGAAACTGTAATCCTTCATCCAGTCGTAGTTGTTCACGAGCTCGGCCTTGTTGGGTGCGTCGGAGTCGAAGTCCAGGAAACGGGAGAGCTGGGCCTTGATGCAGGCTACGTTGTGGCTGAGGGTAGCCTCGTCCAGGAGGTTTCTCTCGGCACTTTTCATGGAGGGGTCTCCGATCATGCCGGTGGCGCCGCCCACCAGGGCGTAGGGCTTGTGGCCGCAGCTCTGGAAGTGCTTGAGAATCATGACGCTCACGAGGTGGCCGATGTGCAGGGAATCGGCCGTGGGATCAATTCCCACGTAGGCGGCTTTGGGACCTTCCATCAGTTTTTCCTCGGTCCCGGGCATTATGTCTTGAATCATTCCGCGCCAGCGGAGCTCTTCTACAAAATTTTTCATACAGGTTTTTATATTAAATCGTACAAAGGTACGAAAAAATGCTTAATTTTGGGAGTTCTATTCGTTATTAACAGGAAGATGAAACGATTTTTGCTATTCTTTGCAGCCTTTGCGCTCACCTTCAATGCCTGCAGCCGTTACGAAACCGTCAAGGGAGACCCCCTTCAAGTCCAAATTTACACGCTGGACAACGGCCTCAAAGTATACATGTCCGTCAATAAGGATGAACCTCGTATCCAAACGTACGTCGCAGCCCGCGTGGGCGGCAAGGACGATCCCTCCGACAACACCGGACTGGCCCACTACCTGGAGCACATGATGTTCAAGGGCACCCGCGTCCTGGGCACGCAGGATTATATGGCAGAACGTCCGCTGCTGGAGAAAATCGATTCCCTGTTCGAGGTGTACCGCACCCTCACGGACCTGGAGGAGCGTGAAGCCCTCTACGCAGAGATAGACGCCGTGAGCTACGAGGCCTCCAAGATTGCCATTCCCAACGAATACGACAAACTCATGTCCATCATCGGCTCGGAAGGCTCCAACGCCTTTACCTCCGACGACGTTACCTGCTACGTGGAGGAAATCCCTTCCAACCAGGTGGAAAACTGGGCCCGCATCCAGGCCGACCGCTTCATGAACACCGTCTTCCGCGGTTTCCATACAGAGCTGGAGGCCGTTTATGAAGAAAAGAACATGTCCATGACCGACGACGGCGAAAAGGCCATCGACGCCCTCAACGAGATGCTCTTCCCGCACCATCCTTACGGTCACCAGACGGTCATCGGCACGCAGGATCACCTGAAGAATCCTTCCATCCGTGCCATCCACAAACAGAAAGATACCTACTACGTTCCCAACAACATGGCCATCATCCTGTCCGGAGACTTCAATCCCGACGAAATGGTGGCTGTCATCGAAAAGTATTTTGGCGCCTGGAAACCCAACCCGGATGTTCCCCGCCGCACCATCGAGCCTGAAGAAGCGGCCACGCAGCCCCTTTCCCGCGACGTTTACGGATACGAAAGCGAGTTTGTGCTCATGGGCTGGCGCACGCCCGGCAATTCCGCCGAGGACGCCGAGTACGCGGCTGTCGCCAGCTCGGTGCTCAGTAACGGTCTGGCCGGTCTCATAGACCTGGACGTAATGCAGAAGCAGCAGGTGCTGGAGGCCGATGTGTATCCGTATTCCCGCTCCGACTGGGGCATCTTCCTGGCCCAGGCTTCCCCCAAGGAAGGCCAGAGCCTGAAGGAAGTGGAAGAAATTATCCGGGCGCAGGTGTACAGACTGGCCCAGGGAGACTTCTCCGAGGAGCTCCTCGAAGCGGCCATCGCCAACTACCGCCTGTCCCTGATGAGCAGCCTGGAAAGCAACGTGTCCCGTACCCGCCTCATGATGGACAGCTTCGTGGACGGTGTGAGCTGGGAACGGCAGGTGAACAAGATCCGGAAGACGGAAGCCCTTACGAAGGACCAGCTGGTAGCCTGGGCGCAGGCCAATCTGGTGCCCGGCAACTACGCCGTGGTTTACAAGCACACCGGCCCCGACTCTTCCGTCAAGCGCATCAGTGCTCCCAAGATTACTCCTATCGTTACCAACCGTAACAAGCAGAGCGCCTTCCTCCAGGAAATCGCCAATGCGCCCGTAACGCCCATCGAACCCGTGTTCGTGGACTACGGAAAAGATATGGTGGTCTCCACCTTCAAGGGTATGGAGCTTCTCTATAAGCACAACGACAAAAACGACATCGCCACCCTTACCCTCTGGTTCGACCGTGGCTCGGACGCAGACCCCCTCCTTCCTTTCGCGGCCGACTACGTGCGCTATCTGAGCACTCCGGAGGAGTCTGCCGCCGACATTTCCTTCGAACTTTACTCGCTGGCCTCCAAGTGGAACATGAACGTGAGCAGCGAGATGACCACCGTCACCTTCCGCGGCCTGGCGGAGAACACGGAGAAAGTGCTCATCCTGGGAGACAACCTGGGCCGGAACGCCGTTCCCGATGCCGCCGTCCTGGACGGGCTCAAGGCCGATATCCTCCGTTCCCGCTCCGACGCCAAGATGCGCCAGGGCCGCTGCAACGCGGCGCTGCAGCGCTACATGATGCTGGGACCGGAGTTCATCAAAGCGACCACGCTCACCAACGACCAGGTGATGGCCCTCACCCCCGAGGAACTCATCGACGCCTTCCAGAGCCTGTTCAAATATGAGCACAGGATTCTCTATTACGGACCGGCCTCGCTGGAAGAGGTGAAGGCTCTCCTGGAACACCACAACTCGGACCACATGATCCCGGTGCAACGCGTGAGCCAGCCCAAGCTCATCACCCGTGAGCCCAAAGTGTTCGTCGCGCCCTACAATTCCCGCCAGTTCAACTACATGCAGTACTCTAACCGCGGAGAAAACCTCATTGTGGAACAGGCTCCCTACATCGAACTCTTCAACGAGTACTACGGTACGGGCATGAATTCCATCGTGTTCCAGGAAATGCGTGAGTCCCGCGCCCTGGCCTACAACGCCGGCGCATCCCTGGTGATGCCTTCGTTCACCAACAACGACTACTATTTCCGCGCTACCATCGCCTCGCAGAACGACAAACTGAGAAAGGCCGTGGAGGGCTTTGCGGAAATCATCGAAACGCTGCCCGAGTCTCCCGAGAATCTGGAGATCGCCAAGTCGGCCATCCTCAACAAGATTCGCACGCAGCGCGTGACAGGCATCTCGGTCCTGTACTCCTATATCCGGAACAGGGCCCTTGGCTTTACCGTTCCCCGCGAGCAGCTCATCTACGACAAGGTGGGCAAGCTCACTATGTTCGACCTCCTTTCCACCCACGAGGACTGGATCCGCGGACGTACCTATTATTATGCCATCCTGGGAGATCCCAAGGACCTCGATATGGCGTTCCTCCGCACGTTGGGTCCGGTACAAGTTCTTACTCAGGAAGATATCTTCGGGTACTAGGATGTTGTTAAAAACTTTGTTGAAAACTTTCCCGGAGCGGGGCCTGTTTTCCAGGTAGAACAACTTAATTTTGCAGAAGAGTGAGACGGATTGTCCGCGGGGCAGTCCGTCCCTTTTAGCCCCTTTCGAGTAACAAATAGTTTAGTGATATGGAAGTACGTAAGACCAATGGAAGCTTCGAAGAGTTTGACCGTGAGAAGCTTATGAATGGCATCCGCCTTGCCTACGTGCACACCGGACAGCCCGTCCCCGAGGACGTGGTGGTGTCGGTGGTGGACAACCTTTTCATCTATGACAAGATGTCCAGCCAGGAAATCCGCCGCCAGGTGGTGGACTCCCTTATGTCCATCAACAAGAAAGTGGCCCTGGAGTATATCGAGACCTTCGACCGGGGAACGGACCTTCGCAAGAAGCGGGATTTCATCAAGGACTATATCAAAGCCTCCAACGCAGCTACGGGTTCCAAGTTCGACTCCAACGCCAACATCACGCACAAGAACATCGTGACGCTGGGCAACGAGCTCTACAAGGAGAACAACATCAAGCAGAACCGCTACATCATGCAGGACAAGATCAAGTCCCTGTACAGCCGGCAGCTCGCCGACCAGTACATCCAGGACCTGGAGTCCCACGTGCTTTACAAGCACGACGAAAGCGGCACCCCCGGCTACCCTTACTGCGTGGCCATCACCATGTATCCTTTCCTGGAGAGCGGCCTCCAGGAACTGGGCGGCGTATCCATCGCCCCCACAGACCTCAAGAGCTTCTGCGGTGAGTTCATCAACCTGGTCTATTCCATCAGCTCCCAGTTCATGGGCGCCGTCGCCACTCCGGAGTTCCTCATGTACCTGGATTACTTCATCCGCAAGGATTACGGAGACAACTACCTGGAGCGCCTGGACGAGGTTGTGGAAAACAATACCAAGCAGCGCACGCTCACCAAGGTCATCGACAACTGCTTCCAGCAGGTGGTCCACTCCATGAACATGCCTGCCGGCAACCGCGGCTACCAGACGGTGTTCTGGAACATCGGCTATTTTGACAAGCCCTATTTCGAAGGCGTGTTCGGCGAATTCCGCTTCCCGGACGGCTCGGCCCCCAAGTGGGAGACGCTCTCCTGGCTGCAGAAGCACTTCATGAACTGGTTCAACGAAGAGCGCACGCACTATATTCTCACCTTCCCGGTAGAGACCATGGCTCTCCTTACCGACGGCGGAGACGATTACGCCGACAAGGAGTACGCCGATTTCACCGCCGAGATGTGGGCCAAGGGACACAGCTTCTTCTGCTATATTTCCAACAGCCCGGACTCCCTGTCCAGCTGCTGCCGCCTGCGCAACTCCCTCAAGGACCTCGCCGACGATGAGCACAACCACACCACGCACCAGTATTCCATGGGTACGGCCTCGGTGGCCACCGGCTCCAAGAGCGTCATGACCATCAACCTCAACCGACTCATCCAGGATGCCGCCCGCAAGTACTTCAAGGTGGAGAAACGCGTGGACATGACTCCCGGCGTGGCGCTGGTGAAGGGCTCTTATGACAAGACCGTCCTCTACCGTTACATCGCCGATGCCGTCACCGAACAGACGGTGCGCGTACACAAGTACCAGACCGCCTTCAACGAGATTATCAAGGATTTCCTCAAGGCCGATATGCTGGATGTGTACCGGGCCGGCTTCATTGACATGAAGAAGCAGTACCTCACCGTGGGCGTGAATGGCCTCACCGACGCCGCCGAGTTCCTGGGTCTTGAGATTTCTCCCAACGAGGAGTACAAGGAGTTTGTGAACACCCTCCTGGAGACCATCAACGTGGCCAACCGCAAGGACCGCACCAAGGAGACCATGTTCAACACGGAGTTCGTTCCCGGCGAGAACCTCTCGGGCAAGAACTACAAGTGGGACAAGAAGGACGGCTACTTCGTGAGCGCAAAGCACAATATGTACAGCTCCTACTTCTACAATCCCGAGGACGAGAGCCTGTCCATGATAGACAAGTTCAAGCTGCACGGAGAAGAATATGTGAAGTACCTGGACGGCGGCAGCGCCCTGCACATGAACATTGCGGAGCACCTTTCCAAAGACCAGTATCGCCAGCTCCTGAACACCGCCGCCCATTACGGTACCAACTACTTTACTTTCAACTGCCGCAACACCGTATGCAACGACTGCGGTTTCATCTCCAAGGACACCCTCACCGTCTGCCCCAAGTGCGGCAGCACCAACCTTGACTACCTCACCCGTGTCATTGGCTACCTCAAGCGTGTATCCTCCTTCTCCGAGATGCGGCAGGAAGAAGCGCACCACCGGTTCTATACGGGCAAATGATCAAGTACGTACCGGAAATGACATCCGTGGTCATGGAAGAGATTCCGGACCGTGTTTCCCTGGCAGTGGATATTTCCAACTGCCGGGGAAATTGCATTGGGTGCCATTCCCCCTTTCTGAAAAAGGACATCGGGCAGGAACTTACCACCGAGGTGATAGACCGCCTTGTGGCCGACAATTTCGGCGTTGACTGCTTCCTCTTCCTGGGAGAGGGCCGGGATCTTGAAGCTTTGCTGGAACTCGCCGACCACGTACGCTCCAAGGGGCTTCTTGCCGCCGTCTACAGCGGCCGTGAGGAAGTGGAGGAGGTCTTCTGGGACCACTTCGACTACATCAAGCTGGGTCCTTACCGTCCCGAGTGCGGCCCGCTCAACAGCCCCACTACCAACCAGCGGCTCTACCGCCGCAGCAAAGAAGGGGAGTGGGAGGACATTACCTCCAGGCTGCAGGCTCGTAGAGTGCATTAAATCTGCATTGTCATCGAGCCGCAGGCGCTGGGAACCTACAAGGGCAATTCCGTCAAGCTGGGCTTTACCTTCTCTCCGGGCCTTCATCGGCCAACCATGTCACGGCCTATCATTTCTTCCTCTTCGACGCCGAGGGCCAGTACATGAGAAAGCAGGTGGCCTACAAGACTTACTCGGGCCTCACGCTGGAGAAGATTTAGCCTTGCACAAGCCGTTCCCTTTTGCTACTTTTGTACGTTATGTACAAACTGGCGGTATTCGACATAGACGGAACGCTCATCGACACGGAAAGGACCGGCGTGGAGTCGCTGGTCCTTACCATCCGTGAGCTCATGGGGAAGGAAGTCTCTTATGCGGAGGCCTATAAGGTCTTCGGCATTCCCAGCGGCAAGGTGGCCGGTCTTCTGGGTTATGCCGATGCTCGTGGCTTCGGAGACCGCTGGGAAGAGAATTTCGTGGCGCTTTCGCATCATATCCGGCCGATGCCGGGGGTGCTGGAGGCGCTTCGGCGTGTAAAGGCTGCCGGCCTGGCTACGGGGGTGGTGACTTCCCGGAGCCATATGGAATTCAACAAGGATCTGTATCTGAAGGAAATGCTCCCGTATCTGGGGCATGTCGTCTGCAGTGAGGATACGCCCCATCACAAGCCGCATCCGGAGCCGCTGCTGCACTGCATCGGCCTGGCTTCCCGCTCGCTCGGGGAGGCGGTTTACCCCCGGGAGGTTCTTTTCCTCGGGGATACGCAGCATGACTATGCCTGCGCGCGGGATGCCGGTTGCGACTTCGCCCTGGCCGACTGGAAGGGCCGCGGCTGGCAGGACATTCCGGCGCGTTACAAGTTCTGTAACGCCCGGGAGATGCTGGCGCTACTGCTGGGCCCCGCCGCTGCAGAAATGACGGTATAGCCGGCGCAGCGTTTCGTTCAGGATCTGGCTGTCGTCGGAGTCGTATTCTTCGAAGGAGCCGCTACTGATACATACCAGCCCGAAACTGCGGTCTGCGGCCCAGAACATGGCGCTTCTGAGGCCGTAGGCGCTGCCGGTGTGGCCTACCAATTCTACGCCCGGAATGCGGTCAAAGGCGTGCTTCAGGGCAAGTCCGTAGTGCTCGGGGGCCGAGCGCTCCGTCTGCATGCTGCGGGAATCTTCTTCTTCGATGATCTTGGTACCGTCCGGAGCCGTACCCCAGCCCATGTGCATCATCATGTAGCGGGCCAGGTCGCAGGCCGATATCTTCATGCCGCCGGTAGGGGAGAAGACGGGGGTGTCGTAGCCGAACTTGTAGGCGGCGATGCGCTCGCTCCGGGGCTCGTAGGCGTCCGGCTCTTCTACGTACTTACCGTCTATATAGTTATAGAGGCTCACGAACTTGCTCCGGTCCAGGGAGTCCACGCAGTAGCCGCCGTAGATGCCGAGGGGCTTTAGGACGTGGTTTACAACATACTGGTCAAAGCGCTCTCCGGAGAGTTTCTCGATAAAGGTTCCCACCAGGTTGAAGTTGAGGTTGCAGTACTCGTAGCCTTCGCCGGGAGCGTAGTCGTTGTAGCAGTTCTGCCATTTGGGGTTGGTGGCGGGGTTGATGGCGTCCAGGGTGAAATAGCCTTCGCTGTCGTTAAGGCTGGACGTGTGGGAGAGGAGCATTTCCAGGGTGATGACGGTGTCCGGGTACTTGGGATTGCGGATAGGGAACCCTGCCAGTTCGCTCACATCCGTGTCCAGCGACACCAGGCCCTGTTCCTTGAGCTGCATGATGGAAGTAGCGCTGAAGGACTTGGAGATGGATGCGATGCGGAAGAGGTCGTCCTCCGCTATGGGCTCCTGCGTCTCAAGGTTCTTGACGCCAAACTGGTTGTGGTAGACAATTTCGCCGCCCTTCACCACGGCTACGGCCATGCCCACGTTCCCCACTTCCTTCCTGTAGGCCTCTATGTCTTTTTCGAATGCTTTCTCGGGATTCTGCGTACAGGCTGCTGCAAGAACGGCCATCAGCGCCAGTGAATAAAGTTTTTTGTGCATGGTTAGTGGTTTTGTTCCGTAAAGTTAGGAATAAAATCCGTTCGGTCCGCCCCGAAATCGCGCATTTTTGCCATTTTTGCCCGATTTCGCGTTGCGCCCGTCGCCAAATCGGTCATTTTCGCCATTTTTGCTCGATTTCAGGTATAATTGACAAAAATGGTTGGTGATTGTGACATTATGCCAACCTCGGGCAGGGCTTATTTTCTAGCCGCGGTGCAGCGTTTTCTAGCCGCGGTGCAGCGTGGCGCTTAAACAGGTGAATACTAAAGGATTAGCACAACTGACGGGTATGCGTTTCATACCCGTCAGTTGTGCTAACATGCTGATTATTGACGGATTAAGCGCCACGGCTACCATTGTGGGGAGTTGCGAAGAAGCCCACTAGCACCCCCATGGCGCAGATTCAGCCCCTGTTTTGGAACCTGCGCCGTTGATACCCGGAACTTGCGCCGCCTGTCCGTGAACCTGCACCGCCTGCTCCTGAACTTGCCCGATTTTGCATTGAGCCGTAAAAAGAAGAGGTGATGCCGCCTCGCACAACCAGGCTCGGCGGCTACGGCTCGCCGCTGCGGTGGGCTCCACAAAATGGCCCTCCTCGCGGCGGCCGTCACCAACCGTTTTTTGCATCATTACCTCATTACCCTATTATACCTATATCGTTGTGAATGGGGTATTTTTTCTACTTCTTCTGCAGTTCCTCTCTCCAACTGTGGCCTACAACCACAGGCGGCGGAAGTTGAGGCAGTGGCCTCTGCACGTAGTTACGACGCTGGGTAGCTCGGCGCTGAATAGCGGCCGGAGTACGGTTCACGGCATCGTAGGCCACAAAGTCCTCATAGGTGCCTTCCCAGGACTCACCGTAGGCCAGTTTGCCTATGCGGTACCAGATAGCGTAACGGCTGGGGGCATTGAACCCACCGGTGTTGTAGCGCATAATGCTGGCTTCGGTTGGACGCCACACGCCAGTCCAGTAGGTCAGGCCGCCTTCATAGCAGCCGATGTTCTCGGAGTCATAGCGGTCATCGGCAATGAACTGGGCCCATTTCACCTGCGAAGGGTCGGAAGTGAAATCAACGTTCTTCCACCAGCCGTAGGCCTCGTTGACCTTTGTGTTGGCAATTTCATCAGTCGAGATTGCGCCCATGTACTCGTAGGCGTACTCATCAGCCAATTTCGCAAAGCCGTGACCGCCGGCCTCGTGATGAGTGATGTCTTCCAGTGTTCCCATCGGGAAATAAGCAATTGACAGTCCTCTTCCATAGTCACCAGTTATTCCTTCTCCGAACATATGACACGTACCTGCATATCTCTCGTCGTTCATGGAAACGATAATCAGAGTATCGTCAATATCATTATCACTTATACACTTTTTTGCATATTCGATACATTTAGCATTATTTCCACCCACGAATGACCCACTTCCAAAGAAGGTTTTAAGTGTTTGTCCATCATGCTCATATCCCTCTACAGCTGATACCACGTTGACAAAATAAACATTAAAACACGACCTGTATGTTTTATACGGTTCCTCTGAGAAAAACGCATTAACAATACTGTTAAGATTTGACTCATATTTACCATCTCTAATTTCACGGTCGGAATAAGCATCTCCCATTAAAACTATGTTTATTCCATTCCCTATAGTCGCAGTTTGGACCAAGGTAACTTTTCCATCTAAAGAATAGTCTGTCGAAACATAATAATTTGGTTGTTCTCCTAGCACATTCACAGACAGAAAGTCCTCAAGTCCAGAAACACCGCCGTATACATCAAGGTCCCAATAAACGACACGACCGTTGTGAAAAACGAATATTGCAGGAAAACAAGGAGCGGCGTATTCGTGACGAGATAATCCATCAAAAGCTAACTCTTGTCCCAATATAACATCAGACTCACTTGTCCAATAAATACTTGGCCACTCAATACCATTCTCTACTATATAGGATTTTACAGTTTCGATACTTTCTTCCCTGGAAGAACTGACTAAACCAACAAATGATACTTTACCACTATAGGTTTCATATATGTGGTTTAATGAGGTTATTTGAGAATTTAAATAACCATCATATTGAGCTGACCATTGGATTAAAACAAAATAGTTGTCAGTCTCCTCAGAATATGATATCGTCTGACCGTCAATCGTTGTTCCATGAATTGTTGGCGAAGGGATATTCAGTGTTCTGTCGTTAAAATAATTATTGGAAATCACTCTTCCCCAATCATACTTCCAAATTGGAAGTTTTTGTACAGATTCTGGAATATTACCGCTTAATTGATTGTTCCTCAGTATAAAATACCTTAGATTCTTTAAATTTCCCATACTTTCAGGAAGTTCTCCTGAAAGAGAATTATACTCAAGATTTAAGAATTCAAGTAATGTAAGATTACCTAATGACTCTGGTATACTCCCTGATAATCCCGCATCACTAAGATCTAAATGACGTAATGAACATAGTGAGCCCAACTCTGAAGGAATCGTTCCTGAAAAATGGCCATGCAAAGATAATTCTTCAAGGTTTTCTATTCTTGACAAATATCCTGGTATAGGATGTCTTTCCCCCACATATGAACTAAAGACTATTGTTTTAAGACGTGCTAGTTTAATAATCTCCTCTGGAATAATCCCATTACACTCATAAAGCATAATAGATGAAACAAAACCCTCAGAATCTGTTCTTATCCCTGACCATTCTGATACTGGAGACTCCGAACACCACTTGGTCTTTTCTGTCCAATTATCGCCATCCAGAGCATTGTAAATAGCAATCAAAGCTTCGCGCTCTATTGCAAGTTGATAATCATGATTCGGTCCTTGCTCGATCAAGTACGTTAAAACAAGTGAGCCATCATCGCTTCGAACGACAACTGTTGCACTTCTGGCGGCACCAGTATTCGGCTGCAGAATCAAATCAATAGTCTGTCTTTCCAGTCCCTTGGTCTCGGGTGCAACGCTAATCCAACTTTGGGCCTCGGCCGGAATTACTGCGTGACAAGGAGTATTTGAGAAGAACTCAAGCGTAACCTCGCCCCCCTCGTCGGTGACTTCCTTCGTGGTATTCTCATCAACCTCAATGGCTGCCTCCTCAAAGTTCAGCGTGCGCATTATAACCTGACTGCCGTTGGAGACAAGAACCACCACCTTGCTGAACTCGTCAATCATAGCACCGGTCTTCACCTGCAGTGTGCCAGTCTTTGCATCGGTCTTCACAACCTTCACCTTAATATCGGCCGAGCTCAAAGCCTCAATTGTGATATTGTCAACTCCGGATGTGATGGTGTAGTGGATATTGCGGGTGGCATTGGTGCCCATAACCACAAGGTCGGCAGTGTCGAACTCAATGCTCAATGCAGAGGCGCGCTTCAGCACGAATGTTTGTCCGTTGCTGGTGACAAATGTCACTTCCGTTTCCGTTACGGTGACGCTCTGGAACATAGAGTCGCCATCTACGCCGTCAACTCCGTCTTTACCATCCTTCCCATCTACGCCGTCTTTGCCGTTTTCTCCTGTGGCTTTCCCAAGCTGGGTCCAGGTCTGGCCGTTGTCTGTGGAAACATACCAATAGCCCTCCTCAATCTTCAACTGAGGAGTGATGCCATCTTGACCATCCTGACCATTCTGGCCATTAGTTCCATCCTGGCCGTTAACACCGTCCTTACCATCTGTTCCAACGGCTTTTACTTTCTGCCCATTACCATCTAACAACCACTCGCCGTCAATTGTCCAGTACCAAACACCATCAGTATCCTGCTTTACGCCAATTACAGGGGTATGGCCGTCGGCTCCATCCTGACCATCTTTCCCATCTCGGCCATTCTGGCCATTGGCTCCATCCTTTCCGTCCTTACCATCTTTGCCGTGATAGATTGTTACAGAACCACTCTTGGTGAAATTCAATATATATCCTATCTCCTTACCATTCTCTACTATTGGCAATATGGAAGTAATATAATCGTTATTCTGAAGTGCTGTAACTATTGCCTGCAAACCCTCTATATTGGAATTAATCTGGTTTACAAGGGTCCAAAGTTGTTCAAATGAATACCATGTGGGGATTTTTATCTCCGTTCCATCAAACAGAGTGAACACCACGAAATCACTATCTGAGGTATCAATTCCTGCGAACAAAGAATCACCGGTCAGACCAATAGCGCCATCTTTTCCGTCCTTACCATCCTCTCCTACAGCCTTATCTAACTTAGTCCAACTCGCTCCGTTGTCATAAGATATATACCAGTAGCCGTCCTCAATCTTTAACTGTGGTGTGATGCCATCCTGGCCATTTTGGCCATCCTTACCGTCTTGCCCGTCTTTGCCGTCCTTTCCATCCTGTCCATCTGTACCAACAGCCTTAATCTTCTGACCGTTGTCGTCCAAAAGCCACTCTCCATTCAGCGTCCAATACCAAATACCATCGGTGTCCTGTTTTACGCCAATGACCGGAGTAGATCCATCCTTGCCATCGTCACCGTCCTTACCGTTCTGACCATCTTTACCATTTGTTCCGTCCTTTCCATCGGCACCATCTTTGCCATTCACGCCGTCCTTACCGTGATAAATAGTAATAGGCTGTCCTTTAGCGAAGTTGATAGTGTAGCCTACGACCTTACCGTCACTGGTTAGTTCGTTTACGGCAGTGATGTAGTCCTGATTCTGGAGGGCACTGACTATACCCTGCAGGGAGGAAATGTTGGTATTCATCTCCGCACATAGTTTTTCCAATTTAGATACTCGGTCCTCAAGGTTAGTGAGGCGGTCATTGAAATCGGTTTCTGCCGTACACGACACTAGGCCGATGATTGCAGAGATTCCAGCAATCAGAATAGTTTTGAAGTGTTTTGCCATATCTGTGGTTGTATTGTTTCAAGCATAAAAGTGTGAGCCTCTTTGGTCTTATCCTACCGAGGGCTCTGGACGGTCTGTGATAAAGAATAAGGGATTGGCTCACACTGCTATGTTGAGAGCCGAAGCCCACAATACAGCCAATGCAAGCGCCTCACTATATTCCGTTATCACGTTAATTGTCCAGATTCTCGGTCGGAACAAGCTTAACGCTCAAATATGTGTACGCCCGTATAGGACGATATGCAAATGTACATTTTTTTTGGTTTTCATCAATAGAACACAACAATAACGCCCGGAATATCCCCACCTGTCACCAACATCTTAGCTCTCGCCCGGACCAGAACTTTCCCAATCGCGGAGCCCTGTATCCCGCCGGGAATGAATCTCGGGTCCACCCCTGTGGCTCTCAACTCTTCCGCATGCACTTTGTATGCGAGAAGGGGGACAAGCGCGAACCAGTCGAACTCGTCCCGGGTGAAGGTGTTCCGGGAGTGGACCGGGTCAAACGGCATCTTCTTTGTGCCCCGGCGTCCGCCGTTCCAATGAACCTTTGAAAAATCTTCCTCCCTTCGGAGCGTATTTTTCAAAGAACCCCTGGAACGCCGGATAAAGCCTGTTTTCCTTTTTGCATCGTTCTTCGCCCTTTGGCGGAAAAGACTTTCCTCCAAATGGCAAAGACCTTCTGCAAAGTTAAAACAGCCCGCAGGGCACAATCCTTTCCATACCATGAAATACTACTTCTTCAAGACCGTCAGGGACGGCTCGCCGCTGCGGTGGGCTACTAGAAACGGCCCTCCTCGCAGCGGCCGTCACCAACTGTTTTTTGCATCATTACCGGATCAGGTGCAAAACCCTGTGTTTGTATTCAGGCATCATTGCAGGTGGTGTCAA
>CAMODD010000020.1:0-27566 GCA_946611215.1 uncultured Bacteroidales bacterium
TACGCGATTCGTGGTACAAATGCGGTACAGAATCCAACGAAACAAGGATTAACAAGCATTACTGCAAAATCTCCCTGGCTAGAGCGTTGACGGCATCAACGTCGATTGGTTCGAGGACGATTTCTTCCGGCTCCAGATCCAGGAGGAACTGCATGTAATTGGGGAGTGTGAGTAGCTGCCTTTTGCGACCGACATTGAAGTCGCCGAATTTGATTATTTGTTTCACTTGGTATTTGTCCGCGTGCTTCAGAACGGTCTGAGCGCTCTTGGCCTGGGCTGACTTGGCTTTCACCTCAAGCGGCACACATTCGCCTTTCATCCGGACAAGGAAGTCCAGCTCAAGGCCTGAGTCTTTTTGGAAATAGTACAGGCTCTGCTGCTTCTTATGAAGCGTGTCTGCCATTAAATTCTCGAAAATAGCGCCTTTGAATCCGCCCAAATTGCCCTGGAGGATATCAGCTCTGGTCCCAGGCCCCAGCATTTCAATCAAGAGACCGATGTCTGCAGTATAAACCTTGAACACATTGTCTTTGGCATTGCCTTCCATCGGGAGGCCGGTGATATCTGTATTGTAACAGCGGCAGATAATTCCGGCATCTTCCAGCCACTGAAGGGATCCCATATAAGTTTCGCCACGTCCGCCGGGCTTGACTTTGCTCCATTGGAACTTCTTGTTATCTTTGGCCAGCTGCTTGGGGATGGAATTGAAGCACTCGCGGATATGGGGCTTGTCTTTATCCGGAGCATACTTGACCATATCGTCGCGGTACTCCTTCAGGATGCCCTTGTATTCCTCGCTCACGGCGTTCATGTTGTTTGTGGCCAGAAACGCATTGATGGGGGCAGGGAGACCACCGATAGCAACATAGAGGTTCAGATAATGCTTCATGGCCACGTGGATTCCTTCCGGAACCGGCGTTTCCTCCGTGTAGAACTTCCGGAGAGCCTCGATGACTTCCGGATTCATACCGTTGGCCCAAAGGAACTCCTCGAAGTCCAGCGGGTACATCTCGAGGATATCCTCGCTGCCTACTGGAACGGAATTGATGCCCAGATCTTTCTTCTGAACCATCTTGCGACGCCGTTTCTTGAGCTCATCGCCGTAGCCCTGGACGCCCAGCAGGGAGCCAGTGGCAATCACGTCAAAGCGGCCATCTTCATTGAAGAACTTGAGCGAAGTCCTGGCTTCCGGGCATTCCTGGATCTCATCAAAGATCAGACAGGTATCTCCGGGGATGAACTTGACGCCCTTGATCTGCGCTGACAAGTTGAGTAGAATGTTGTCCACATTTTTAGATCCGACGAAGGCACCTATTCGCTCAGGCTCTTTGATGAAGTTCATGTAAACGACATTATTATAGTTTGCTTCAGCGAAGTGCCGTGCGATAAAGGTCTTACCGCACTGGCGGATACCCATAATCACCAAGGGCTTGTGCCCAGGCTTGTTTTTCCACGCAAGGAGAGCGTCTTCAATCTTTCTTTTAAGCATAGTCTAATCCTTTGTCCGGGAACAAAGATACACTTTTTCAAACGACTTTTCAAATGGTTGCCGTAATTTTTCCAACGAGTTTTTGTTATTCTACCGTAATTTTTCCAACGAGTTTTGCTCATGGTCGGGTGTGTCGCGGGACGTTCCCCCTATACAGTAAGACCCCTGAAACCCATAAAGTTTGCAGGGGCCTATTTCTTTCGATAAACAGGAAATTTATCCGTCAAACGTCGCAGGTCTGCAAAAAAAGCCTGACCTGCGACACTATACGCTCTGAGTGCACGATTTCCGTCGCAGTTCAGCCCAAAAACACAGACCTGCGACGGAAAGGGCTCTGACCTGCGACATGGGAAATAAACCCGATTTAACGGCCTAAAATTAATCATTATCAGCTATTTCCCGATGCAATGCTTCGCAAATATATTCTGTAGAATTGCCTCGGGATCCAGGAGGTCGGTGCCGAGGATGGCATTGACGGAGGCGAGGGCGCGGCGGAGGTCTTCGGCCACGAGGTCGGAGGGGATGCCGCGGGAGAGGGCGCCGATGCAGTCGGCGAGGGCCGATGACGCATTGCGCAGGGCCTCGAAGTGGCGGAGGTTGGTGACGAAGGTGGAGTCTTCGCTAGGGATGAGGTCTTTTTCGGCCGCGAGGAGCCCTTCCTTCAGCGCTTCGATCCCCTGGCCGTATTTGGCGGATATAACAAAAACGTTATTGCTATTAACATTTTTGTTACGCTCCAATAAGTCAACTTTATTATAGATTAGGAAGACCTTTTTGTCCTTCAGGCGTTCGTCTGCCAGATTGAAGGCCTCCTTCTTTGTGGCATCCTGCATAACCAGCACAATCTCGGCCTGGGAAATGGCGCGGAAACTGCGCTCGATGCCCATCTTTTCTACGGTGTCCTCAGACTCGCGGATGCCGGCGGTGTCAATGAAGCGGAAGAGGATGCCGCCCAGGTTCAGGGTCTCTTCGAGGGTGTCCCGCGTGGTGCCCGGGATGTCCGTCACAATGGCGCGTTCTTCTCCCACCAGGGCGTTGAGGAGGGTGCTCTTGCCGGCATTGGCCGGGCCGACGATGGCGACCGGAACGCCGTTTTTGATCATGTTGCCCTGCCGGAAAGAAGCCGCCAGGGTGTCCACATGGGCCTTGCCTTCTTCCAGAAGCCTCAGAAGTTTCCTTCGGTCGGCAAATTCTACGTCTTCCTCCGAGAAATCCAGCTCCAGCTCCAGCAGGGAAGCCATTTCCAGCAGCTGCTCCCGCAGACTCAGTAATTGGGCCGAAAACCCGCCCTTCAGCTGGTTCATGGCTACGCGGTGCGACGCAGCGGTGGTGGAGGCGATGACATCGGCCACGGCCTCGGCCTGCGCCAGGTCCATCTTTCCGTTAAGGAAAGCGCGCCGCGTGAACTCGCCGGGCTGGGCGAAGCGTGCGCCCGCCTCCATGAGCAGGCGTACCAGTTCCTGCACAATATAGGCCGATGCGTGTGTGGAAATCTCCACCGAATCTTCTCCTGTGTAGCTGTGCGGGGAACGGAAGACAGATACCATCACCTGGTCCAGGCCGGGCACCTCTCCGTAGTGGAGGGAGTAGCCGGCGGCCTCGGACACTGTTCCGGAAGCCAGATGGACAACCGAATCAACGATAGGGAATACCTCCGGCCCGCTGAGACGGACAATGGAAATTGCTCCGGTACCTGGAGTGGTGGCCGGAGCAACGATAGTATCTGTGTACAGATTCTTCACTTCGTTCAGAATGACAGATTAGTCGTACCGACCGAACTTGGACATGTTGTCAATGAGGTCCTTGTTGGTCTTGAACTCGTCCATGTGCTGCTGCATCCAGGTCATGGCCTCTACGGGGTTCATGTCCGAGAGAAGTTTACGGAGAATCCAGATGCGGTTGTTGGTGTACGGGTCGTAGAGGAGGTCGTCTCGGCGGGTGCTGGAGAGTACCAGGTTCACGGCCGGGAAGATGCGCTTGTTGGACAGGTTGCGGTCCAGTTGCAACTCCATGTTGCCGGTACCCTTGAATTCCTCGAAGATAACGTCGTCCATCTTGGAACCGGTCTCGGTGAGGGCCGTGGCCAGGATGGTGAGGGATCCGCCGCCTTCGATGTTACGGGCGGCGCCGAAGAAGCGCTTGGGCTTCTGGAGGGCGTTGGCGTCCACACCACCGGTGAGCACCTTGCCGGAAGCCGGCTGTACGGTGTTGTAGGCACGGGCCAGACGAGTGATGGAGTCCAGGAGGATGACGACGTCGTGGCCGCATTCCACCAGGCGGCGGGCCTTGTCCAGGACCATGTTGGCCACCTTGACGTGGCGCTCGGCGGGCTCGTCGAAGGTAGAGGCCACGACCTCGGCCTTGACGCTGCGCTGCATGTCGGTCACTTCCTCCGGACGCTCGTCGATGAGGAGGACAATCTCATATACCTCCGGGTGGTTGTCGGCGATGGCGTTGGCGATGGCCTTGAGGAGCATGGTCTTACCCGTCTTGGGCTGTGCCACGATGAGGCCGCGCTGGCCCTTGCCGATGGGCGTGAACATATCCACTACACGGATGCTCTGGTCTTTCTCATGGCCGTGTCCGAGGAGGTTGAATTTCTCCGTGGGGAACAGGGGAGTGAGGAAGTCGAAAGGCACGCGGTCGCGTACGAATTCCGGGGTGCGTCCGTTGATGAATTTGATTTTGACCAGCGGGAAGTACTTGTCTCCCTCCCTGGGAGGACGGATTTCACCGGTGACGGTGTCTCCGTTCTTGAGGGCGTTCTGCTTGATCTGCTGCTGGGAAACGTAGATGTCGTCCGGGCTGTTGAGGTAGTTGTAGTCGCTGGAGCGAAGGAAACCGTAACCGTCGGGCATGATTTCCAGGACGCCGGTGGCTTCTACGGAACCCTCGAACTCGATGCGGGGCTGCTTGGCCGGTTTCTCCGGCTTTTCGGGCTTCTCCTGCTTCTCGGGCTGGGCCTGGGCCTGGGCCTGGGCCTGCTGCCCCTGCTGCTGGCCCTTATTCTTCTTTTTACTTTTTTTCAGCTCCTGAATCTCTTCCAGCTGGGCTTCGTCGTCCTTAAGGTCGTCAAACAGGTTGTGGATGAACTGCTTGCTGTCCACTTCGCCGGCCTTGGGGGCCTCGGCGGGAGCTTCTGCCACGGCGGCCTCTGCGGGGGCTTCGGCGGCGGCAGCAGCAGGAGCGGCGGGTGCCGCATCTTCGGCCGGCGCAGCCTTGGCCTTGCGGCCGCGCTTCTTGGGCTGCGGCTGGGCAGCATCGGCCTGCTGCCTCTCCTGAGCGGCGGGAGCGGCCTCCTTGGGCTCCTTCGTCTCCTTGGGAGCCTTGGCGGCTTCCTTCTGGGCGGCGACTTTATCCTCTTTCTTGGGGCGGCCACGCTTTTTGGCAGCCGGCTTGGGCTCGGAGGGTTTCTGGGATTCGATCACGGCTTCCTGGTCCAGGATGGCGAAACCCAGGGCGGCGCGGTCCATTTTCTTGGCGCCCTTGATTTCCAGGGATTCGGCAATGCTTCTGAGCTGTTCTTCGCTCATCGCATTCAATTCTAATAAGCTATGAGGCATTTTAAAAATATATTTTCCGGTAAATGCGGCTTCCAGAGCTGAAAGCCACTGCAAAGATACAAATAATTGTTGAAATAACAACTACTTGAGCATATTATCCATGTAGCTGTCGCTCTTTTTGAAGCGCAGGAGGTCTGCAAGGGCCGACGCATTGGCGGCAATCCTGAAGCTGTAGCTCTTCCACTGTCCCATGGGCACCCAGCTCACGGCAATGTTGAAGCAGTGGAGGTCGTAGGAGGCGCTGAACTGCGTGGTGGTGAGCTTCATAGCCATGATGTCGAAGCCGGATGTGGCCTGGATGCTCAGGCGCGGCGTAAGTTTGATGTTGCCGCTGAGGTTGATGGTCTGGGTGAAGCGGTTGTTGGTAATGAGTTCCTTGGTGGTCGACTGGTACGTATAACTTTTGGAGTAATTGAAAGAGTAGCTGGCGTTGATGGACCACGGAGCATTGGTGTTCATATAGTACACATAGCCGCCGGGGATGTATTCTCCGGTGACGGGATGGTAGTATATGCGCTGGTAGGAGTTGGCGTTGGAGTCTCCGCCGCCCCTCTTGCCGTCGTTGCCGTCGGTAGCACCCTTTCCGTTGAAGGAGACGGAGGCCGACAGCGACGCATTGGTCAGTCGCGCGAGGAGACCGTTCTGCATAACCTGGAACTTATTGATGCGCTGGCCCCTCTCATTGATGGCATACGGGTCGAAGTTGAGGTTTCCGCTGATATTGATTTTGTTCAGGAGGTTGGTGGAGGCCGATATGCCGATGTTCTGCATGCGCAGGGAGTCGGCCAGGAAGTTGTAGCTGGTGTTGATGTTGAGCTGGTCCAGGATCTTGACCTTCTTGGTGCCGGTGCCGGTGGTATCCCGGATATCCCGCACCTTGGCCTCCAGGTTGTTGCCGATGCTGATGGACATGGTGGCACTCTTTCCCCTTGAAGGCGGAGACGCCGTATTGTGGTTGCCGCTGAGACTGTATATGTTGTACATGGTCTCGGCGTGATAGCTGCCCCGCTTGTCGTAATAGGCGTCCAGTGTACGCCAGCCGTTGAAGGCCGTTCCTTTTTCAGGGGAAAGGCTTACGGAAACGGATGGTGAAATCACGTGGCGGATGGCCTGCACCTTGCGGTGCTTGCCAAAGTTGAACATGCCGTAGATTCGCGTGGACAGGGAGAAACTGCCGGAGTACGTATGCGTGGCCCCGAAGCCGTTGAAGGCTGTTCCGGGGTCGGTTTCCACCCGCTGGGCGATGACCTCGTTTCCCTCACGGTCGGTGACCAGGACGGGGTTTCCGTTCTCGTCCACCTCCGGCACCAGCGTCTGGCTGCCTTTGGAGAACATCCAGTTCTGTCCGTAGCTCACGCTGGGTGTCACGTTGATGTATTTGAAAAGGGTAAAGTTGGGAAGGCCGATCTGGAAAGAGTGCGTCATGCCGTTGGTCATGCGCTGCAGGGCCTTGGTGGCCAGGGAGTCTCCAAACTCCTTGACACGGAGGGAATTTCCGTTGCGGTCTGTCTCGGTGACAAAATTTCCGTTTGCGTCCATCACATAGTCCTGCAAGTCCCTGACCTTGAAGTTGATCCGGTTCTGGAACGATGTATTGTAACCGAAGGAAATCTTCTCGTAGAACTTCTCCTTTCCCACGCGGTTCTTCTGCTTGAAAGGGTAGAACCTCGTTACGGAGAACGTAATGTTGGGCAGCGTGATGGAGTAGCTGGAGTCGCGGGAGTTCTGGTTGTGCAGGGCATTTACGCTCAAGTTCATCTTTCCGTTCCAGTTGTGGGAATAGGAGATGGAGGAGGAAATCTGGTTTTGCTGGGCTTCCTGCACCGAGCGCGAGTTGTAGCGGCTGTTGGACGGGCTGGAGAAGTTCACGGATGCGCTGAACGTGGTTCCGGGATGGGCCTTGGAGTCCTGCGAGTGCGACCACCGGAGGCCGAAGTTGCGGCTCTGGACAAAGTCCGTGCTGCCTTTCTCGCCGGCCTGGTCGTTGGAATAGCTGAAAGAGAGCGTTCCGTTGAACTTGTAATTGACTTTGTACCGTGAGTTGACGTCTACCGACCACGACCCCAGGGTAAAGTAGGATCCGGTGAGGGAAATGTCAAAATAATCTCCAATCACAAAGTACATACCGGCGTCCCGGATGTAGAAACCGCGGGCCTGTTCCTCACCGAAGGTGGGCATGAGGAGACCGGTGGCGCGCTGGGGTTTCTTGGGCACAAAACCAAAGGGCAGGAAGAGGGGAACGGGCACGCCGGCCACCACGGGCCAAGCCGGTCCGAAGACCGTCTTCTGGGAAGGCTGGGTGATGACTTTGGCGAGACTCAGTTTGAGGTAGTAGTGGGGCTCCTCGAGGTCGCAGACGGTATAGACGCCGCTGGTGAGGTTGACGGATTTGTCGGGCATCATCTTGATGTCCTTTCCCTGCAGGAGACCTTCGTTCTCCTTGGTGATCATGTTGGTGATGCGGGCCTTCCGTGTGTCAAAATTGTAGCGGAGCTCGTCCATCTTGTAGGATTGGCCGCCCTGGGTCATTTCCGGCAGTCCTTCCATCTCTCCGGTGGCAATGTTCTTGCGGCCAGAGGCATAGACCGTATTGGTCTTCATGTCATACTCGATGTAGTCTGCCGTGAGTTTCATGTCCTGGTAGTTCACGGTGGCGCCGCCGTAGTAGTAGATTTTGCGGTTTCCGTCGGAGAAGTCCGTGATGATGGAATCTTTTGCGGTGGAGAAGGCCGGCTGCTCCAACGAGCTCTTCCCGAGGAGGTCCAGGGAATCTCTCCGGGCCGATACCGTGGAATCCGTGCGGACCAGGGAGTCCAGCCGGGCCAGGGAATCCGGGCGCGCGGGGAGGACGATGGAATCGGGCATCTGGCGCAGCTCACGTGCAGACGCCTGCGGGCCGATGATGGCGGCCGCAAGTGAAAGCGCTACGGAGAGATATTGCAAAAACTTCCTCAAGTTTGGATATTTTTTGCTAAATTTGTGCAAAATATAAGATGCAAATTTAAGCCTAATTCCACAATTTTCAAAACTGCATTGCCATGAAGCTGCTTTCCCCCCTTTCGCTCATGCTCATTGCTGCCGCCTTTCTTGCAATCCCCGTGCCTGCGGCTTCGCAGGGCCCGATCAAGCTCAAAACAGTAGTCATTGATCCGGGGCATGGCGGCAAGGACGCCGGATGTGTAAGCAGGGACAAGAAGACCTATGAGAAGAACATTGCATTGGACATTGCTTTGAGGCTTAACCGCAAGATTGCATCGGCCTTCCCCGACGTTGACGTCAAGATGACCCGTTCCGACGACCACTTTGTGGAACTGGAGCAGCGGGCCGTCTTTGCCAATAAGGCCAACGCGAACCTCTTCATCTCTGTCCATGTGAATTCGGTAGAACGCGGGACATCGGCCAACGGCTTTTCCGTCCATGTGCTGGGACAGTCCCAGCGAAGGGGGAACGACCTTTATTCCAAGAACCTGGACCTGGTGAAGCGGGAAAACTCCGTGATTATGCTGGAAGACAATTTTGAGACGCGGTATCAGGGATTTGACCCTAACGACCCTCAGTCTTCCATTATTTTTTCGCTCATGCAGAATGCGCACCTTTCTGCCAGTCTGGCTTTTGCCGAGGACGTGGCGGGCGCAATGGCGGGCGGCCCCATCCGGCACTCGCGTGGAGTGTCACAGGACCCTTTCTGGGTGCTATGGAGAACGGCGATGCCCTCCGTCCTTATTGAGGTAGGCTTCATGAGCAATCCCGACGACCTCGCCGTCATGCGGTCAGAGGCCGGGCGGCAGGGAATAGCCGACAACATTTTCAAAGCTTTCTGCATCTTCAAGACGCGCTACGACGGGTCGGCCTCCATTCCACCGGTAGAGGACGTGAAACCCGTGATGACGGCTTCCGGGGCACCATCGGCTCCGGCCACTGCCCCTGCAAAAAAGAACGGCCCGCAGGACGGCGTGCTGTATGGGATTCAGGTGCTGGCCATCGGGAAAAGGATGGAATCCAAGGATCCCTTCTTCAAAGGATACGAGCCCATGGAACTCAAAGTCGGGAACCTTTACAAATATATCATTTGCCCTGACACGTATCTTTCACAGGCGAAGAAATCTTACGAGAAAGTTAGCTCCATTTTTAAAGATTCTTATTTGGTAAAAGTGGAGAATGGAGTATCTAGTCCAGTTCGGTAAAATTCCTTACATTCAGCAACTTTTATGGCCGATTTAATTTGATTTCTTTATTTGGAATTATTCTAAATAGCTATATTGGGCTGCGTCCTTTAGAGCGCATATTTTGCTATGTAAGACGCTCATTTACAGATTGTTTATAAAAGTGCATTTTGGGGTCCTGCTACTTTAAAATGTAGCGATAAAATTTTAATAAAACAATAGCGAAATCATTTTTTTATGAAAAATTTTTCCGCCACTTTTGTACTTGATTTAACACCGATAAACAACACGAGTATTCTTACAGGACTCCGGCATGACAGAGCAGGAAAGACATATTGCCGTATGGAACAGCTGCCTCAAGATCATTGAAAACAACATTGATCCGCAGCAGTTCAATACCTGGTTCAAGCCCATCCGCCCCATGTCGCTGGACGAGGCCAAGCTTACTGTAGAAGTCCCTTCGGATTTCTTCCGTGAGTATATAGAGGGAGCCTACAAGGATCTTCTTCGCCATACCATCCGTCGCGCCATCGGAGCCGATGCTCAGCTGTTTTATCTGGTTCGGCCCGTGCAGTACCGCGAAGGCATGGTCCTTCCTTCTGCCAAGAGCGCAACCCCTACCAATAACCCTGTTTCTGTTCCCACCTACCAGCCTTCCGGCAGCCCAAGTCCTTTCGTATTCCCGGGCACTACGCGTGTGAAGATCAACCCGCGCCTCAATCCGGTCTACTGTTTTGGCAACCTGGTGGAGGGAGAATGCAACAAGCTGGGCATCAACGCCGGTGAAAGCATTTCGCAGGCTCCCGGCAAAACGCCCTTCAACCCGCTTTTCCTTTTTGGCGGTCCCGGCCTTGGCAAAACGCACATCGCGCAGGCCATCGGCATCGATATCAAGGAACGTTTCCAGGACAAGGTCGTGCTCTATGTAACCGGCAATGAGTTCAAGACGCAGTATATGGATGCCGTCAAGGGCAACCGCATCGTGGACTTCATCGCTTTCTATCAGAGAATTGACGTTCTCATTGTAGACGATATCCAGGACCTCGTAGGTCAGGCTTCCCAGAACACGTTCTTTAATGTGTTCAACCACCTGCACCAGAACGGCAAGCAGCTCATCTTCACCAGCGACCGCGCTCCCGTGGACCTGCAGAACTTTGAGGAAAGACTGCTTTCCCGTTTCAAATGGGGCCTCTCCGTGGAACTTTCCCGCCCGGACTACAACACCCGTCTGGAAATGCTTCGCAGCCGCGCCCAGCGCGAGGGTGTCGCCTTGTCGGACGATGTCCTTTCCTTCCTGGCCTCCCGTATCAAGACCAATTTCCGCGAACTGGAAGGTACTTTCACCTCCCTTGTCGCCTATGCCACGCTGGGACACTGCAACATCGACGTAGAACTGGCCCAGAACATCACCGGCAAGATTGTGGGTGAAGAGGAAACCGAGGTAAGCATGGAAACCATCATTTCCACCGTGTGCGAGTACTTCAACATCACGCGTGACCAACTCCTCTCCAAGAGTCGTGTCCGCCAAATCGTCCAGGCCCGCCAAATCGCCATGTACGAGTGCCGCAACCTCATTCAGAACTGCTCCCTTTCCACCATCGGTTCCGAACTGGGCGGCAAGGACCACGCCACCGTCCTCCACGCATGCACCACGGTTCAAAACCTCATGTCCACCGACAAACTCTTCCGTCAGTGGGTCGAGGACATTGAAGGCATGATTGTCGTTCCTGTGGAGCAGTAGGGCAACTTCTCTCTTTTTGATACTGTACTTAACCTTTCAGCGGGCCAATCCTTCCGTTGAAGAAAGATCGGCCCGCTGACGTACAGGGCTGGATGGACGCTATCCTCGCATTGCGCGAATGGCTGCGGCGGGGTTTTCGGCCTTGAATACGGAACTGCCGGCAACGAGCATGGTGGCACCGGCTTCTTTTACGGCGGCGGCGTTGGCTGGACCTATGCCGCCGTCTATCTCAATGGGAACATCGGGGCGGCCGATGGCATCCAGCTGCTGCCGGACAGCGCGGACACGGTCAATGGACTCCGGGATGAACTTCTGGCCGCCAAAGCCTGCGAAGACGCTCATGATGAGAACGAAATCCACTTTAGGCAGTAGGGGATAGATCTTTTCCACGGGACAGTCAGGGTTGATGACGATGCCGGCTTTCACACCCAGCGCCTGGATTTGTTCCAGAATTTCTGCCGATGATTCCCCGGCGGCCTCATAGTGGAAGCTGATGTAGGCGGCTCCGGCCTTGGCGAAACGCTCTACGTATTTTTCCGGATGCACAATCATCAGGTGCACGTCCAGGGGCTTGCGGGCTTTGCGGGCAATGGCCTCCACCACGGGGAAACCGTAGGAGATGTTGGGCACGAAGGTGCCATCCATGATGTCCAGATGGAAAAGGTCTGCAAACTCGTTCACCAGTTCCACATCTTTTTCCAGGTGCAGGAAGTCGGCGGCGAGCATGGAAGGTGCTATCTGTATCATATTATCTGAAGTTGAGGACTACGTCGTTCAGGTGGGCTACAAACTTATCCAGTGAGGCCAGTTCCAGTTTTTCTCCGGGGGCGTGTACGCCGCGGAGGGTGGGGCCGAAGGATATCATGTCCAGGTCCGGGAATTTCTCCAGGAACAGGCCGCATTCCAGACCGGCGTGGATGGCTTTGACTTCGGGTTCGTGGCCGAAGAGCTTGACGTAGGACTCGCGGGAGACCTCCAGCACGTGGGATTTGAGGTTGGGCTTCCAGCCGGGATATTCGCCGTGATGTTCTACGTCGAAGGAGCCCAGGAAGAACGCTGCTTCCACTTTTTCGGCCATGGCGTGTAGCTCTGAAACAACGGAACTGCGCTGGCTGGTGATGACCTTGAGCACGTCTCCCTCGATGTGTGCGGCGGCCAGGTTCGTGGAGGTTTCTACCAGGCCAGGGATGTCGGAGGAGACTTTCTCCACGCCGTGCGGGCAGGCAAGGAGCGTGGCGATGAGGTTGGCGGCGTCACCCTCGGCGATGGGTTTTTCCTTGCACTCGCAGGGGGTGCAGTCGGCCCGGACATCGGGATCCGAAGCGGCATACTCGGCGGCGAGGAGGTCGCTGAAGGCCTTGACATCGGCCTGCATTTCCTCCGCTTCATCGGCGGGGACGGCGATGACGGCTACAGCCTCGCGGCAGATGGCGTTGGGCTTGTTGCCGCCATCCAGGCCGATGAGCTGGAAATCGTACTGAAGCTCCGTGAACAGGAAGCGGACGAGTTCCTTGAGGGCGTTGGCGCGGTTCTTATTGATATCGTCTCCGCTGTGGCCTCCCTGTGCGCCAAAGACTCTGACCTTGAGCGTCTTGTATCCTTTCCTGATCGGCTCCCGGGTGAACTCGAAGGTGGCGGTGGTGTCCAGGCCGCCGGCGCAGCCCACGAAGAGCTGGCCCTCGTCCTCGGAGTCCAGGTTGATGAGCGTCTTGCCCGTAAAGAAGCCCGGCTCCAGTGCAAAGGCACCGTCCATGCCGGTCTCTTCCGAGATGGTGAACAGGCATTCCAGCTTGCCCATGGGCAGGTCGCTGTCCAGCAGAGCCAGGCAGGCTGCTATGCCGATGCCGTCGTCTGCGCCCAGCGTTGTGTTTTTGGCTACCATCCAGCCGTCTTCGATGACGTAGGGGATGGGCTGCGTGTGAAAGTCGAAGTCGAAGCCCGCATTTTTTTCACACACCATGTCCTGATGGGCCTGCAGCACCAGCGTGGGTACATTTTCTTTGCCTTTGGAGGCCTCTTTAGTGATGACCACATTACCGATTTTGTCTGTTTTGCACGCCAACGAACGCTTGGCGGCAAACTGCTGCAGATACTCGGTCATTTTTTCTTCGTGGCCAGACTCGCGGGGAACACAGGTGATTTCCTGGAAAAATTTGAGGACAGATGCGGAATCCATAATTCTCTTTGTTTTATCTCACCAAAGATACACATTTTTCGGTGGAATTCCAACTGCGTAGCACCAGACCCTCCAGGCTGATATGGAATGGAAAAAACCTGGCCGATCATCCGTCCGGAAGTGTCCGGGTTACAACTCGCTCGAATCCCATGGAGCTTCCTCCTCTCTGTATTCTTCCGGATTATTCTTCCTGTATTGTAGCACGATGTCCAGAATCTCATTGCCGAAGCGATCCAACTGATTGAACCCGAATCCCTTGATGCTCATCAGATCTTCCTCGGTGACCGGCGACAGGTTGGATATGGCAAGCAATACCTTGTTAGTGAGGATGATATAGGCCGATAAACCCAGCTCCTGCGCTTTCTCCCTTCGCCACTTCCGCAGAATCGAGGAGAGCTCCGGATGCCAGTTGACGGGAGTGTTGTTCTCCAGCATCGTGAAGAAGTCCGGACTGTTGACCGTAATCTGGAAGATGTCGCTTTTCGCCTGGATGATACCAGCGTCATCCTGCGTGATAAGAAGTAGTGTTTTCATAAACTTTTGGTTTTAAGGTGTTATGATTTGTATTAGGTTGCGCGCATGTACCGTGCTGCGCGTTTGGCAAAGGAAAGAAGAATTATCCGTTTCACATGAATATGAAACGTTTAACTTCATTTTCGGCCTTTGAGGGCCCTGCAAGGCCGATTTTTCCGCCGACCGAAACGGATAAATGCAGCATTTTCATTTCTTGAAAGGCCAAAAACAGCCTTTGGCATATGTCTATGGCCGATTATCCGTTTCAACTTTTGCCCTATTTTTCCTGCATGTTTTGCCGCCCCGTCGCCGCTGCCCCCTGCTGCCAAAATGGCAGGAAAATGGCGGACGGGCGCGGGGGAGGGCGGCGTGCTTGGGAATGGCTTTATTTTTGTGTATCTTTGTAAGAATTATAAACACCATACATATGATTACACACGATCTTCGGCTCATTGCCGATGCTATCATCGATAAGAAAGGAGAGAATGTGGTTTCGCTGGACCTTCGGGAAATGGGCGGTGCCATCACAGACTTTTTTGTGATCTGTGACGGTTCCAACACCACGCAGGTGGGTGCAATCGCAGAAAACATTGCCGAGAAAATGAAGGAAGAAGGCCATACTCTGTACCGCAGCCAGGGAGAGGGTAACAACTTCTGGATCATCCAGGACTACGGCAACATTGTCGTGCACATCTTCCTCAAGGAGTACCGGGACTTCTATCGGCTCGAGGACCTCTGGGCCGATGTCCCCCGCAAAGAGTATAAAGAACGGAAGTCCTCCGCAAAAGCAAAAAAACAACAAGACTAAATGGCTCAAGACAAGAATGACCCCAAGGGTCGCAAGATATTCAGCGTCAGCTTCAACTTTTCATGGGTATATTTCCTGATTCTTCTCGGAATCGGCTACCTGATGTTCAACAACAGGCAGAGCAGTGCCCCGGAAAAGGTGGAATGGACGGAAGTTCAGCAGATGATCGGCCAGGGAGACGTGGCCGAGATTACCTTCGTGCGCAATGACTTCAAGGGCGAAGTGAAACTTCGGCCCGAGCGCATTGCCAAATACACCGACAAGTTCCGCGGCGGCATCCCCCCGAAGCGTGCGCCGCAGTTCTATTTCCTGGTCTCCACCAAGTTTGACCCCGAGCAGAGCTTTGCCGCCCTCAATGCGGAGCTCAGCCCCGTGGAACAGTTCAAGGTAGTGATCAAGAACGAGGAACGCGTGTGGATGGACATTCTTCAGATGACCCTTCCGCTTCTCATCCTCATTGTGTTCTGGGTGCTCATGTTCCGTGGCATGAACCGCGGCGCAGGCGGCCCCGGCGGCGGCATCAACCCCTTCAATACGGGAAAATCCACCGCCCGTGAAACCGAGAAAGGCGAGGTCAAGGTTACCTTCAAGGACGTAGCCGGCCTCTACGGCGCCAAGGACGAAGTGATGGAAATCGTGGACTTCCTCCGCAATCCCCAGAAATACACCGCCCTGGGTGGTAAAATCCCCAAGGGCGCCCTCCTCGTGGGCCCTCCCGGAACCGGTAAGACCCTCCTCGCAAAAGCCGTGGCAGGGGAGGCCAACGTGCCCTTCTTCTCCATCTCCGGCTCGGACTTCGTGGAGATGTTCGTGGGCGTAGGCGCTTCCCGCGTCAGGGATCTCTTCCGCCAGGCCAAGGAGAAAGCCCCGTGCATCGTGTTCATCGACGAGATTGACGCCGTAGGCCGTGCCCGTGCCAAGAACGGCGGCTTCACTTCCAACGACGAGCGTGAGAACACCCTGAATCAGCTTCTCACGGAGATGGACGGCTTCGGCACCAACAGCGGCGTCATTGTGCTCGCTGCTACCAACCGGGCCGATATCCTGGACCAGGCCCTCATGCGTGCAGGCCGGTTCGACCGTCAAATCCATGTAGAACTGCCGGAACTCAAGGAACGCGAGGAAATTTTCCAGGTACACCTGAAAGATATCAAGCTGGGAGACGACTTTGACGTCGCCTTCATGGCCAAGCACACCCCCGGTTTCTCCGGAGCCGATATCGCCAACGTCTGCAATGAGGCCGCCCTCACCGCTGCCCGTCGTAACCATGAGAAAGTGATGCAGCAGGACTTCCTGGATGCAGTAGACCGCATCATCGGCGGCCTGGAAAGAAAGTCCAACACCATCATGACCCCCGCCGAGAAACGTACCACTGCATACCACGAGGCCGGTCACGCCCTGGTGGGCTGGTTGCTCCCTTACGCAGACCCCGTATTCAAGGTGAGCATTATCCCCAGAGGCAAGGCCCTCGGCCTCACCTGGAGCCTTCCCGAGGAAAGGAAAAACTGGTCCCGCAGCGTGATGATGGACCAGATGAGCATGCTCCTCGGTGGCCGCGTAGCAGAGGAAGTACTCAACGGAGAACCCTCCACCGGTGCGCTCAACGACCTCGAGCGCATGACCGGCATGGCCTACGCCATGGTCCAGTACTATGGCATGAGCGACAAGGTGGGTGCCCTCAGCTTCTACGACTCTTCAGGCGCCAAGGGTTACAACCTCGTAAAACCCTATTCGGAGAAAACGGCGGAGCTCATGGACCAGGAAGTGAAATCCATCGTGAAGGAAGTCCACGACCGTACGCTCGGCCTCATCAACACCCACAAGGAAGCCTTCATGAAATTGGGCGCCCTCCTTTTGGAAAAAGAAGTTATCTTTGCAGAGGATATTGAGAACATACTGGGCCCCAAGGTAAAGCCTGCGGCCGATGACCAGTTCGCCCCTGAAACAGAAAGTGCATGAATACAACCGTAAAACGCAGTATATTCGGAACCGTCTTCCTGGCAGTGATGCTGGGAGGACTTTTGCTTGGAAGATGGCCCTTCACCATCCTTTTTGCCTTCATAGCCAGTGTCATGCTGAAAGAGTTCTACCGCATGACCATGGGTAAGTCGTATCCGCGCCTGCAATCTCTGGCCGTCGGTTTATCCACAGCCTTTTTTGTGGCCGTCAATTTCCAGCTGGCCGCTGGAGATTCACCTGCATCGGCCCTCCTCTGCGGTATCATCGCCGTCCTGGCCATCATGATTTCTTCCCTTTTCGAGAAAGACCATACGGACTTCATGAAAACTGGCTTCCTCTATGCCGGCATGCTGTATATCGGCCTTCCGCTGGCCCTTTCCAATGTAGTGGTCTTCCAGGGCGGGGAATTCAGCGGCCTTCTCATGCTGGCCTTCTTCTGCATCATCTGGGCATCGGATGTCGGCGCCTACTGTCTGGGCCTTCTCCTGGGACAGAAAGTTTGGCCCGCCAAACTGTGTCCCTCCATCTCCCCCAAGAAGTCCTGGGCCGGATACATCGGCGGCCTTCTTGCGGCAGTTCTTGCCGGAGCCATCATTAACTGGACCGGTCTGGTCAGCTTCCCCATCGTACACTGTCTGGTCATGGCCGCCCTCATGCATGTGATGGGCGTATTCGGAGACCTCTTCGAATCCATGTGGAAACGCTCGGCCGGCATTAAAGATTCCGGCAATGTCATTCCCGGCCACGGCGGCCTCATGGACCGTTTTGACAGCGCCCTTTTCGCTATCCCCACCGGTTATTTGTATCTCATGATATTTGAATTAGTATAGTATATGAAATGGATCAAAATTGACAACGACTCCTACGGAACCATCCTCACAAGCTGGTGCGTCTGCGCCGTCCTTATCTTCCTGGTAGCTCGTTTTGTCCCCATCCTCTGGCTCAGCATCCCGCTGTGCGCCATGATGATCCTGTTTATGATTTTCATCACCTGGTTCTTCCGTGTCCCCAACCGGGAGACGCCCTTCCAGGATGACGACCGTCTGGTAACGTCGGTGGCCGACGGAAAAGTGGTCATCGTGGACAAGGTCTACGAAAAGGAATACCTCAAGAAGGACTGCATCCAGATTTCTGTGTACATGGATTTCTTTGACGTGCACTGCAACTTCTGGCCCATCTCCGGCAAGGTGGACTATTACAAGTATCACCCTGGCAAATACCTCCTGGCCTTCCATCCCAAGAGTTCGGAGCTGAACGAACATTCCTCCAGCTGCATGAGCAATGCTTACGGCCAGGTATTCTTCAAGCAGATTGCCGGCACTTTTGCCCGCCGCATCGTTTGCTACTCCGAGCCCGGCAAGGTCGAATACCGCGGAGACCAGTGCGGTGTAATTAAATTCGGCTCCCGCATAGACCTTTTCGTCCCGCTGGAAGCCGATATCAAAGTGAAAGTAGGCGACAAAGTGCGCGCCGTGGAAACCGTCCTGGCTATTCTGCCCGATCAGAAGTAATCAGCTCCACCAGTTTTTCTACAGCCTCGTCCTCGGGTATATGCCTCAGGACGGGGTCTTTTTTTCGGTACAGGGTTACTTTGCCGAAACCTTCGCCCACATATCCGTAGTCGGCATCGGCCATCTCTCCCGGTCCGTTGACGATGCATCCCATGACGGCGATGACCACGTTCTTGAAGTGGCCCGTTGCCGCCTTTACCTTATTAAAGGTATTTTCGAGGTCGTAGAGCGTGCGGCCGCAGCCCGGGCATGCAATGTACTCCGGTTTGTAGAAACGGCGGCGGCAGGCTTGCAGGATTTCGTCTTTCAGGTAAGCATCTTCGATGGGAATGTCGTCAATCTCATGGTTGAGAAGGGGAGCGCCCCAGTCGCAGGCTGCCTTGAGGAGAGATTCTTCGCGTTCGCTCAGGGTGGCTGCCGCACCGCATGGACCATAGCGATTCGCCAGATACTGCGCCACCGGAATCTCGTTCTCCGGTGCTTCGGTAAGGGACACGCGGATGGTGTTGCCGATGCCCTCTGACAGCAGCGTAGAAATGGCGACGCAACTCTTGATGCGGCCGCTGTCTCCATTGCCGGCTTCGGTGACGCCCACGTGCAGGGGAAATACCTCTCCTCTTTCCTGCATGAGGCGGGCCAGCTCTCTGTAAGCCTGGACCATCACAACGGTATTGGAAGCCTTGAGGGATACCACTACATTATAGAACCGGGCATCCAGGCACATCTGCACCCATTCCATGGCCGCGAGCGCCATCGCCTGCGGCGTGTTGCCGTATTTCTCCACGATGTATTTTCCCAGGGACCCGTGATTAAGGCCGATGCGGATGGCCCGGTCGTATTTCTTGCACTCCTCCAGGAGCTTCCCGAAGAGCTCCCTCGCTTTCTCGTGGTTCGGGTGGAAGTTCCCCGGATTGATGCGGATCTTCTCCACCACCGGCACTACCGCCATGGCGACATCGGCGCTGAAGTGGATATCGGCCACCAGGGGGACATCGGCCTGCACTCTTGCACGAATCTCCTTCAAAGGTGCGACGTCCGACAGGGAAGGCACCGTGATGCGGATGAGCTGCGCGCCGGCCTTGATGAGACGCTCGCACTGGGCTACCGTTGCGTCTACGTCCGATGTATGTGTGTTGCACATGGTCTGGACCACGATGGGGTGGCCGCTGCCGATAAGGACGTTCCCTACATGGGCCGTCCGGTTTTTTATTGCTTTATTCATGATTTTCCATCTCTTCCTTGACCATCTTGCGGGCCAGTTTCCTGAGCTGTCCGCGCGTGTGGCCATGCCGGGGTGACAATTGATAATAGATGCCGAACGAGATGACGCCGTCCAGCGGGTAGGCAAACCGGTAGTAGTACGGGCTGGCGTAGTTTGGCCTCCAGAAGCTCTCCCAGCCCCACTTGACCTGCGCGTTGACATGAAACTCGAAGGGCGCGACCATCACTCCCATACCTATACCGCCCTGCAGTCCGTAAGAGAGTCGGCGGTCGTAGTCCTGGAAGGAGTACTGGCGTTCCTTATAAACGTCGTATGTCTCGAAGTCGGGGTCCAGGGTACGCTCAATGCTCATGCGATAGCCGCCGTAAAGACCTACCTTGGCCATGATCTTGAAATAATCGCCCAAGTCAATGTGGAAGTGCGAGAGAAGGTATGCCTCTGGTACCTTCATGACCACTTTATAGGCACCGCTCTCCGTGGCGCGGACTCCGGTTTCGGGGTTGGCCTTGAACTGGTAACCTTCATAGTTGAGCTGTCCGCCAAACTCCAGGCCCATGTTATGGAAAAGGCCGAACATGGTAAAATGGCGCATGATGGAAAAGCCCACTACGGGGCCAGCCCACTGCGGGGTGATAGAACGGGACGGGTTGAAATAGCCGAACATGAGGGACGCACCCCCGTATGCGCCCACCAGCCAGTAGTCGTTGGGCGGGGCGATCTTGACATCCACGCTGTCCAGATATGAGGTGGTAACGCTGTCGGGAAGGGAGAAGAACTCCTTGTCCAGATCTACCTGGGCCCGGGCTCCGAAAGCGGCACCGGTGAGCAGTGCGCTTATAAGCAGTATTCTTTTCATCGAAACAGTTCCTCCATGTCTACATTCCACACCATCTCGGCCTTCTCCAGCACCTTGATGAGGAACTGGTCGTTTACCTTGAAGAAGCGCACTTTCTCCGGCTGCTTGTGCTCCAGGAGATTACCGGTATCCACGATGTTGTTTCCGTTGATGTCTTCCGTCATGCGGATGCAGTAGGAACCAGCCTTGAGGTAGGGAAAGACCACCGGACCGTCCTTGCTCACGATGAAGCTGCGTATCACCCTGTCCCGCTTCTCGTTAAGGAGTTCGATGATGTATTTGTTGTGTACGCCGGCAAGCTCCAGCGTAATGTTGCTGAGTTTTTCGTCGGTAGGAAGGGTGACCTTCAGCTCCGTGGAGTCGTTGTAGAAGCCGTTGATGTCCCGGAATCCCCGGTGCGGGATTTTGAGGAAATAGTCGTAACCTACCTGGAAAGGCTCCTTGGGCATGATACGGAAGTGACGCAGGTTGGTGGAGTCTTTGATGAGCGTTACTTTTCCGAAGCTCTCTTGCTGGCGTGGGTTTCGGATACGCAGTTTGAGGGAATCCCAGGCCGATTCAATGAGCGGGTACTGGAACGTAATGTCAAAGCCGTACTGCTCGATGGTAGTGGGGGCGGCCTGGGCGGTCACGACAGCGACGGTGTCCTCATGTCTGCGGTTCCGGTTGTCCCGCTGCTTTTTCTGAAGCTCGGCCTTGAACTCCTTGGAGTAGGCTAGCTTGACGGTCTCGTCCATCGGCCTCATTTTCCCTGTGGTGTCGGTCTTGTCGTAGCGGACCACCAGCTGCAAGGTGTCCGGCATCCGGCGCTGGTCGTTCACCCACAGCTCCAGGGAGTCCTTCTGCGGATTGAACTGGGAGATGATTTTATTGCGGGGCAGGCCCTTGATGCGAAGGTCGTGGATACGGGTGCCGGGCGCCATGAAGGTGAGATAGGCGGTGCGCTCTCCTACACGTTCCTTCTTCATAATCATCTGCTTATGCGGTTTTTCGCGGAAGAGATTGAGCTCCATCTGGGCCTTTCTGGCAAGGCACAGGGCCGTGTCCTTCATGTCAAACTTCTTGAACTCGTACAGGGAATCGCTGTAGATGATGGACGGCCTGAAGAGAGAATCCAGGAAGGCGATGCGCTCGTTCTCGGGGTCGTATTTGTTGTTGTTGTTCTCGTCCTTGATAGCGTACACGCGATACACCGTATCCTGGATGTTGCGGATGGAGAAGAATCCCCAGTCGTCGGTTTTGGCGGCGGCTACCGGGCGCTTCAGGAATACGGCGGAATCGGCCTGATCCTTATATAGCATGACAGTGGCTCCCTTTACTGGCATGAGGGTGTTGCAGTCCTGGACTACGCCCGTCACGCACATGGAGTCTATCTGCTCACCGGTAGAGAATACCAGCGTGAAGCCCGGGAAGAGATTGCCCTCATTGTTGTCGGCAATGGCGCCGGTGAGATCAAGCGTATAGGTGGTGCTGCTGTCCAGCGGGTTCTCGAAGGTAACGACCAGCGATTTGCCGCTGATACTGGCCTTGGGCTTTTTCTCCTGCGGCGGAGACAGGTATACGCCGTTGGCATCCTTGATTTTAACGTACTCGTTGAAGGTGAACACCAGTTTGGCCTTGTCCGGCGAAACCCGGGTAGCCCCGGGAAAGGGCGCCACCTTGGTGATGACGGGCGGAATGGTATCCTTGGGCCCTCCGGTGGGAGCCTGGGTGGTGTTGGCGCAGCCTCCCGGAATAAAGAGGCTGGCAAGGATGAGCGATGCGGGTATGAGGGGGAGAAATTTTTTCAGCTTCATATTTCGCTGCGGGTAACGTTGTCAATTCCTTCGATGGAAGAAAGTTTTTTGATGAGTTTGTCCAAAATGTCGCGGGAGTTCACGTAGAGGTCAATGTAGCCTTCGAACAGACCACTCTCGGCCTGCAGGGAAAGCCGGCGCATGTTCACGCCCATTACCAGGGAAAGATAGCGGGTGATGTCATTGAGCATGCCAACGCGGTCGATACCCCTAAGGGAAATGCGCACCAGGAATGAAGTGTCCTCGGCCTGTTCCAGCCACTTGGGAACCACTACCCAGTCCCCGTGCGTGGCGGCGATGGTTTCCGCTACCTTGCAGGATTTCTTGTGGATGGTGACAGTGCCGTCGGGGGCTTTGAAGCCGATGACCGGGTCTCCGGGAATGGGGTTGCAGCAGGTGGCAATGTGGAAGTGGGGGGCGTCGGGATCCGAGCTGCCGATGATGATAGTCTCTCCGGAAGGTTCGGGCTTTTCCGGTTGCTGAGCTTCCAGGCCCAGCATGCGGCGAATCCAGGATGTGCGCGTGCCGCTGGAGCGTTTGATGATCTCCTCAAAGTTGTCAAGGGAGATATTGCCGATGCCGATTCCGTAGTAAAGCTCGTCCCTTGTCCCCACGTTGTACGTGGCTTCCAGGCGCTGGAGCTGACGCTCGTCCAGTTCCAGGCCGATGGCCTCCGCCGCCTGCTCCAGTGACTTGCGGCCGAACTCCACCGTCTGCTTGCGCTGTGCCTTGAAGTAGTCGGTGACGAGCGTCCTCGCGCGATGGGTGATGAGAAACTTGAGCCACTCCGGCTGGGGACGGGCGTCCTCGGCCGTGATAATCTCTACCTTGTCTCCGGTTTTGAGCACGTGGTTGAGTTTGACCAGTTTCTGGTTTACTTTGGCCGCGATGGACTTGTGTCCTACCTCGGAGTGGATGAGGTACGCAAAGTCCAGGGCGGTGGCACCCTTCTGGATGCTGCGCTGCTCCCCGCGGGGGGTGAAGACGTAAATTTCCGTTGCCGTGAGGTCGTTGTGGATGATGTCCAGCAACTCCAGCGCATTGATGTCCGGGTTTACCAGGATTTCTTTGATGCGGTTGAGCCAGTTGTCCATCTCATAGTCTCCCTCTCCCATCATGCCGTGCTGCTTGTACACCCAGTGGGCGGCAATGCCTTTCTCGGCGATATCATCCATGCGGCGGGTGCGGATCTGGACCTCTACCCAAATGCCCGAGTCGCTGAGGAGGGTGCAGTGCAGCGCCTCGTACCCGTTGGACTTGGGGTGCTTGACCCAGTCGCGGAGACGCTCCGGCATGTAGCGGTAAATACCCGTGATGATGGAGAAGATATGGTAACACTGGTCTCGCTCGCTTTCCTTGGAGTCGGGGTCTGTATCAAAGATGATGCGGATGGCATAGAGGTCGTAAACCTCTTCGAAGGGTACGCCTTTTGACTGCATCTTGCGCCAGGCCGAGTAAGGCGTCTTGACGCGTTTTTTGAGCTCGTAATGGAACCCGGCGGCATCCAGGGCCTCGGTGATGGGCCGGATGAACGCCGTCATCTCCGCTCCCTTGCCGGCGACCTCCCGGTCGATACGGGCCTTGATATCCTCGTAGGCTTCGGGCTCCTTGTAACGCAGCCAGATGTTCTCCAGCTCGCTCTTGATGCTGTAGAGGCCCAGGCGGTGCGCCAGCGGGATAAAGATGAACATGGTCTCGGAGAGAATCTTGTCCCGCTTGTGCTCCGGCATGTGCTCGATGGTGCGGCAGTTGTGGAGTCGGTCGGCCAGTTTGATGAGAACCACGCGCACATCATCGTTCATGGTGAGGAGGATGCGCTTGAAGTTCTCTGCCTGCAGGCTCTGCTGGGAAAGGTCTGTTCCGTGCGTCTTCTGCTCGGTGTCCAGGACGTTCTTGATTTTGGTGAGACCGTCTACCAGGCTGGCAATTTTGTCGCCAAAACGCTCCCGAATGTCCTCTACGGTATAGTCGGTGTCCTCCACGACGTCGTGCAGGAGGGCGGCCGATATGGATTTGTAACCCAGGCCGATGTCATCCACCACAATCTGTGCGACGGCGATGGGATGGAGCATGTAGGGCTCACCGCTGCGACGCCGCACGTTCTTGTGCGCCTCGTTGGCAAACTCGAAGGCCCGTTGGACCACTTCCAGCTCTGCTTCGTTGGCACAGCGTTTGACCGCCGACGCACGCAGTTTGGCGTAGTCGCGGTTGATGACTTCGTAGTCCTGGGATGTGAACTGTGAAAAACTCATAGTGACAGGTTCTTTTGGAAGCGCTTCCTGCGGGTGCGCACCGCTTCCTCGTTCAGTTTATCGATAGTTTCGACGGTTACCCGGTGTCTCTCCACGTTCTGGAAGGCGAACGAGAGCTCCGCTCCGTACAGGATGATGGTCCATGCGAGGTTCATCCAGACCATGAACAGCGGAATGGCAGCCATGACGCCGTAAACGGCGCTCTGCTTGGCCACCATCACCTGGGTTTCCAAGTATAGGTATTGGACTCCGGCAAAACAGAGGCCGGATATGATTGCAGCTTTGATGGCATATCGGTAAAGCACCTTGGTGCCGGGGATGTACTTGTACATGACGGCCAGGATGAGGATGATCAGCCCGGCAAACGTGGCCCAGGAAAGAAGCGACTTGAGGTGCTCGGTAAAAAATTCCTTGGTGGGGAAGATGAGGTCCAGTACGTGCGAGTACACCACCGACCCGGAGAAAAGGATGATGACCACAAACGGCGCCAGGATGGTTATGCCGATGATAACGCCGATCATCTTGAAGAAGTTACTCTCCCGTTCTACTTTCCATACATTGTTGAATACCTGCCGCACGGAGATCATCAGGGACAGCACAATCCAGACGAAGGAGGCCATGGAGATAAAGCCGAACAGGCCGCTCTCGGCCGTCTTTACAATGTTGTCGGCCGCTCCCAGCAGCACGTCCGTGAGATGCTGTTCTCCCAGATTGGCATACAGCACTTCGGCAAACTTGTCTCTCAGGCCCAGGCCGTCGGTAAGATATATGCCGATGGCAATGGCCGGTACCACCGCCATCATGCTCTTGAACGCCAGCGCCGTAATCTGGAACCCGATCTTCTGGTCCGAGAACGTATTCATCATGAGGACCACAATCTTGAGGTCTTTCACGCCCCTCGCGGTCCAGCGGGAGAAGTCTTTCTCGTTGAGAAACCATAAATCATGCATCAGGAAGCGCACAATCCGGGTAATCCAGATGGAAATCCACCGGATAATCACCTCAATCTTATGCACTAACTTTCTGAACATGAATGTTAAAACAGTGTGGGTTCGGAAGGTTCTCCGGAAGGGGCGGGAGTTCCCGACCCTTCGGCCATCTTTTTAGGGCCGGGAACTCCCGTCCCTTCCGGAGAACCGATGAGGTCATACAAGAATTTCTCGTCGATAATCTGTATTCCTAACTCGTTGGCCTTTTTTACCTTCTCCGGCCCAGGCTTGGAACCGGCGAGTAAATATGAAGTCTTGGAACTTACGGAGCTTCCGTTCTTTCCTCCGTTGGCTTCGATGAGGGCTTTCATATCGTCCCGGGAGATGGAGAAGTTGCCGCTGATGACAATGGTTTTTCCGTTCAGTGCGTCGGATGCCTGCGCGGCTTTTGCACCCACCTCCATCTGGAGACCGGCGTCGTACAGACGCTCGATTTCGCGGAGATTGGTATCGGCCTGCATGAATGAGAGGACGCTGTCGGCGATGACCTCCCCGACGTCGGGGACGGCGAGAAGTTCTTCCCGCGTGGCCAGTTTGATGGCGTCGATGCTGCCAAAGTGGCGGGCAATGTCGCGGGCGGTGGTTTCTCCTACGTAGCGGATGCCGATAGCGAAGAGGACGCGTTCAAAAGGAACTTTGCGGGATTCCTGCAGGCTCTTAAGGAACCGCTGGACGCTCTTTTCCTTCCAGCCTTCGAGCTGCAGCAGCTGCGAGGCGGTGAGGGTATATAAATCGGCCGGGGAGTGCACCAGGTTGAGGTTGTAGAGCTGCTCCACGGTGGCTTCTCCGGCGAGGATGTTCATGGCTTTGCGAGAGAGGAAATGCAGGATGCGGCCCTTGATCTGGGTGGGGCATCCGGCGGTGTTGGGACAGAACCAGCGGGCTTCTCCTTCGGGCTTGACAAGCGGCGTTCCGCAGTCCGGGCACACTTGGGGGAACTGAGGCTCCTTGGCTCCGGGTTCGCGCTTGGACTCTTCCACGCCCGTGATTTTGGGAATGATTTCACCGCCTTTTTCTACATACACCCAGTCTCCTTCGTGAATGTCCAGGGAACGGATCTGGTCCTCGTTGACCAGCGTGGCGCGTTTGACCATGGTGCCGCTCAGGAACACGGGCTCCAGGTTGGCGACGGGCGTGACGGCGCCGGTCCGTCCCACCTGGTAGTCGATGGAGAGGATGGGCGTGCAAGCCTGTTCGGCTTTGAATTTATATGCTACGGCCCAGCGAGGGCTTTTGGCGGTGTAGCCCAGCAGGCGCTGGACGGCCATTTCGTTGATCTTGATGACAATGCCGTCGGTGGCGTAGGGCAGGTCTTTCCGGGCCTGGTCCCAGTGGCTGATGAAGGCTTCGATGTCCGAGATGCCACGGCAAATTTGCCGATGCTCGCTTACGGGAAGGCCCCAACTGGCGGCGGCTTTAAGGGCTTCGTCGTGGGTGGGATAATTTACCTGCCCGGCTGGAATGTGGTAGAGGGTGCAGAAAAGGCCTCTCCGGGCTACTTCTGCAGGGTCCTGCAGTTTGAGAGAGCCGCTGGCCGCGTTACGGGGATTGGCGAACAGGGGTTCCTCCTGTACTTCTTTCTCATGGTTGAGCCGGTCGAAGGACTCGTAAGGCATGAGGATTTCTCCTCTTATTTCGAACTCTTGCGGCCAGCCGGTGCCGTGAAGTTTGTGGGGGATATTGGCAATGTGGCGGGCATTGACGGTGACGTCGTCTCCCTGCACTCCGTCTCCCCGGGTGAGAGCACGGAAAAGCACTCCGTCCTTGTAGGTAAGGCAGATGGCGGTTCCGTCAAACTTGAGCTCGCAGCAATAGGTGAAGGCGGTGTCAATGGCTTTGGCGGCTCTGTCGGCAAATTCTTCCACTTCCTCGATGCTGTAGGTGTTGCCAAGGGAGAGCATGGGATATTTGTGGGGATACTTGGCAAAGCCTTTTGCTCCGGCTTCCTCGAGGTCCGAGCCCACGCGGCGGGTGGGGGAGTCCTCCGTGGCAAACTGCGGGAACTGGGCTTCCAGGGCCTCCAGCTCGTGCATGAGCTGGTCGTACTCATAGTCGCTCATGGTGGGAGCATTCTCTACGTAGTATTTGCGGCTGTTCTCCAAGAGAATGGCCCTGAGCTCTTCTATCCGTTGTTTTGCCTGTATCTGATCCATGTTCACTACTCACGTGCGCGCATATGCGTGCATAGAATACAAAGATACAAAAAAATTTGGGGAAAGGAAAAATGTGGGCGCGCTCCCTCTTTCGAGGCGGGGCTTCGGCCCCTTGGGGCTTTCGTCTCTTTGGGTTGCCGTGGCGCTTAACTCGCTTATTATCATCGTGTTAGCACAACTGACGGGTGCGTTTTTCATACCCGTCAGTTGTGCTAATGCGTTGAATTATAGATACTTAAGTGCCACTGGAAAATGCGCGAACCAGCCGCGGGTGCAGACCTGCGACGCATTTCCACCCGACCTGCGACGTTCTGCCGCCCGACCTGCGACGTTTCCTGCCGGAGGGTAGAACATGTCGGGAAAATTTTGTATCTT
>CAMODD010000021.1:0-25430 GCA_946611215.1 uncultured Bacteroidales bacterium
CCGTTAACACCATCAACTATGAAGAACTGGGCCACCGCGTGGCCCGCCGCCGCGCTTTCATCGAAGGCCTCGGCCTTCCCAAAGGCTCCCACATCGCCATCTTCGACCGCAACAGCCAGGATGCCATCGAACTGTTCCTGGCCGTCACCAGCGCCGGATACGTTGCCATGAATTTCCCCTCGGCCCTCCCCGAGATGGCCGTCGTGGGCTCCTGCATGAAATTCGACATCGCCGCCATCTTCGTCCGTGAGGAATTCATGCCCCTCACCGGCAAGCTGCAGGGCGTGAAGGTGCTCCCCGCCGGCAGCATCGCCGACACCGAGGCACCATCGGCCCAGATAGACTCTTCACCGGAGGTACCACCGGCCAGCCCAAGGGTGCCGTCCTGAGCCACCGCGCCCTCATGAGAGGCAACTACAACGCCGTTTTCAAGCCCGGTAAGGTCATCGGCGTACACCGCTATATCGCCATTCTGCCCATGAGCCATGTGTTCGGCCTCATCGCCGGCATCATGGGTTGCTTCTATACCGGCAACCTCATCTACACCTGCGAGGACATGAAGGCAACCATCGGCAAGCTGCCGGTCCTGAAGCCCACCGTCCTCGTGATAGTGCCGGGCATCTGCGACATCCTCAGCGGTCTTGTGAAGATGTACGGTCCCCAGTTCCTGGGCGGCAGTCTCCGCATGATCATCGCCGGCGCCGCCAACGTGCCGCCGCGCCTGGTGGACATCTTCACCAAACTGGGCGTTGAGTTCTGCTTCGGCTACGGCCTCACGGAGGGCGCCAACCTCACCAGCGCCAACGCCAATGCCGTGGAGAAGCCCACTTCCATCGGCAAGGTCTATCCCGGTCAGGAGACCAAGGTGGTGGACGGTGAGCTCTGGATCAAGGGAGACAACGTCTTCTCCGGCTACTACAAGGATCCCGAAAAGACGGCCGAGGCCCTTACCCCCGACGGCTGGCTCCGCACCGGAGACCTCGTGCACTTTGACGAGGAAGGCTTCCTCTACATCACCGGACGCATCAAAAACCTCATCATCCTCGCTAACGGAGAAAATGTGAGCCCCGAGTCCCTCGAGGAGCCCTTCTATGCAGACCCCTGCGTGCGCGACGCCATGGTAAAGGAGGACGAATTCAACGGCCGCCAGGTAATCGCCATCGAAATCCTGCCCTTCATGCCTGCCTTTGACGGCAAGCCCTGGGAAGAAGTGGAGGCCTACATGAACGCCCTGGTAAAGAAGGTGAACGCAACGCTTCCCAGCACCCATCAGATTGTGAAAGTAACCGTACGCACGGAGGACTTCAAGCGTACGGGCAGCATGAAAGTATCGCGCATATGACACGGGAAGAAGTATTTGAAGGACTCAAGGAAATCCTCACGAACATCCGCCCCAACACAGACCTGAGCAAAGCCGGCTTCGAGACCGAACTTGTCCGGGAACTGGGAGTGGACTCGCTTACCATGCTCATCCTGTCGCTGGCTGCCGAGGAAAAGTTCGGCATGCACTTTCCCGACGGCGCTCCCGCTCCGTTCACGGTCGGCGACGTCTGCGACGCCGTCCTCGCCGCCAAACAGTAGCGCCGCGCCCAGCTCCTAAATCGCTCTGTATTAGCGTATTATTAAAATCTCTTTAGGCTGCTCGGCCTAAAGAGATTTTATTATAGTCCTAATAATCAACCATTTACATGCGGTGCGCAATGATAGACATTAATGGGAAAAGTTGTATATTTGCAGGTTACTAAACCAAACGTGATGCTAAATCTGACCATTGTTCCCGTAAAAGGGAAGCGTATGCTGCGGCAGTTCATTCAGTTTCCCCTGGATCTTTATAAGGATTGTGACAAGTGGGTGCCCGCTTTCGAGGACGACGAATACAAGTCCCTGGGCCCGGAGAATCCCTCCCTTTCGTTCTGCGACAGGGAACTCTACCTCGCCTTCCGCGGGGAAGAGGTGGTGGGCCGGGTCGCTGCCATCATCAACCACAACGCCAACAAGAAGTGGGGAGAGGAAGTGGTGCGCTTTGGCTGGATAGACTTCGTGGAAGACTTCGAGGTGGCCAAAGCCCTCGTGGATACCGTGGCCGATTGGGGCAAAGCCCGCGGCTGTACCAAGATCAAAGGTCCCCTGGGCTTTACCGACATGGACCGCGAAGGCCTTCTGGTAGAAGGTTTTGAGAACGAGAGTCCCTTCACGGTTATCTATAACTACCCCTATTACGGCGAATTCCTGGAGCGTATGGGCTTCACCAAAGACGCCGACTGGACGCAGCGTTTCATCGAGTTCTCCGACAAACTGCCCTCCATGTTCCAGTACGCAGACCTGGTGGAAAAACGTTACGGCGTACATATCTATCGCGCCTCCACAATGCGCAAGATGGCCCGCCGCGGCCGTGAGATGTTCCACGTGCTCAACAGCGCCTTTGCCGGCCTGTACGAGTACAGCCAGCTCTCCAAGGAGCAGATAGACGGCTATGTCAAGCAGTATGTCCCCGTTCTCAACAAGGACATGGTAGCTTTTGTGGTCAATGACAAGGATGAACTCGTCGCCTTCACGGTAACCATGCCGCACATCAGCGCTGGTGTCCGCAAGGCCAAAGGCCGTATCTTTCCCTTTGGCTGGATGCACATCCTGCCCGAGCTCAATCCCCGGAAAAACCACATGGCCGAAGGCCTCCTCATCGGCGTACTCCCTGAATATCAGACCAAGGGGGCAGCCCTTCTCATGTTCAAGTACCTGCACGAGAACTTTATCAAACTGGGAATCAAGCGTATGCTGCTTAACCCCCAGCTCGAAGAGAATCACAAGGTGCAAACCTTGTTCGGCGACTATGATCCCAAGCCCTACCAGCGCCGCCGCTCATACGTAAAAGCGATTACCCTGTAAACGCTTGATTATTAGCACCCTAACAAAATCTCTTTAGGCCGATCAGCCTAAAGAGAAAAACCTAGGACATTGATAATAAACAGTTTAGGCGGGGTGCGCATTATTTTTCGCCGATGAACATACGGCAAAGGCCGAAGGTGAAAGCCTTGTGGCGGACGCGGGAGAAGCCGGCATCGGCCATCATGGCGCAGAAGGCCTGCGGGGAAGGGAATGCGTGCACGGAGGCGGGAAGATACTGATAGGCAGCCTTGTTGCCGGAGACGAGGCCACCAATCCAGGGAAGGATGTGCATGAAATAGAGGTCATAGAACCAGCGAACCGTCTTGTTCCGGGGAACGGAAAGTTCCAGAATCACGGCTTTTCCGCCAGGTTTCAATACCCGGTAGAACTCCTGAAGGCCTTTCTCCTTGTGTTCGAAGTTCCGGATGCCGAATGCACAGGTGACCCGGTGGAAGCTTCCCTCTTCATACGGGAGGTTTTCGCCATCGGCTACCTGTAGACGGATGCGGTCGTGCACGCCCTCGTGCGCGGCCTTTTCCATGACAAGGGCCATCATACCCTCGGAGATGTCGGCCCCAATCACCCGCGAGCCGGAACCAGCAGCGGCGGCAATGGCAATGGTGCTGTCACCAGTGCCGCACGCCACGTCCAGAATCTGCTGCGGCGTCCCGTCCACAATCTCCTTGAGCGCATGCTTTCGCCAGAGCTTGTCTACATTCAGGGACATGACATGGTTCAACTTATCGTAAGACGGAGCAATTCCGTCAAACATTTCCTGGATTTTCTCTTTCTTAGGCATGTCTTTAATTCGAAGTGACTTAAAGCGACCATCAGGTCGCCGGCCGGGCCCGGGATTTTTCGCAGAAAAATCGTAGAGGGCGAAAAGGCCGCAGGGGGATAATAGGGGGGCAGCGCCCCCCTCTACGGTACAGGATCATAGCCGCTTCCGCCCCAGGGGTGGCAGCGGAGAATACGTCTGACAGTCAGATACAGTCCCTTGAAGGGGCCATGCTTGCGGAACGCTTCCAGCGCATACTGCGAGCACGTAGGCGTAAACCGGCAGGAAGGCGGTGTAAAGGGGCTGATGCACACTTGGTAGAACTTGATGAGCACCACCGCCGGAAAAATAAGTATCTTTTTAAGCGTTGGATGCATGGGCGATGGCGGTGAGGGCAGCGGTCATGTCGGCATAGACGGCCTCATAGGGAAGGACTTCCCGGGAGGTGTACACAAACAGGACATCCACGCCGGAGCCCAGCAGCGCTTTCTGCCTGCGGTAACTCTCGCGGATGCGGCGTTTGAGAAGATTGCGCTTGACGGCGCGTTTGAAGTTTCGCTTGGGAACCGACACCACAATACGGGAAAGCCCATCGTCTTCCCGCTTGACGTATTTGCAGCGCAAGCACCCGGCCGTTACACCCTTGCCATGCTCGAACAGTTCTGCGACGGTAACAGCACCGCAGAGACGTTCGCTTTTGGTAAGGGTTTCATCGGACATAAGAAATTAAAGACTTGCCAGATAAAGCTCGATGGCACGGGCCACCGAGGGAGCCTCCGGAGAGGGTGCCTTGACATCGATGCGCAAACCGGCCTCCTCCATGGCCTTCACGATGGAACGGCCATAGGATACCATCTTGATGTCTCCCTGCTTGAAATCCGGGAAGTTCTCCTGGAGGGATTTGACATCGGCCGGATTGTAGAAGACGATCATGTCAAAGTCTTCCAGCTTGATATCCTTGAGGTCGTTGCTCACAGGCTTTACAAAAACACCGGTGGAATACTCCAGTTCACGCTCCTGGAAGAGCCCGGCCAGGGCATCTACGGAAGAGCCTTCGGTCATGGTGATGAGGAACTTCTCCCCCTTGTGCTTGGGGCCGATGAGCGTAACCACGCTCTCCGGAGTTCCGTCTCCGAAGAAAATCTTGCGCTTACGATATACGATGTGCTTCTGCAGGTACATGGCCACAGCCTCCGTGGTGCAGAAGTACTTCATGGTCTCGGGGATCTTCACGCGCAGTTCCTCCGCCAGGGAGAAAAAGGCGTCGATGACGTGACGGGAAGAAAACACGATGGCCGAATACTCCAGGAAGTTGATGCGCTGGGCGCGGAACTCCCGGGAAGTAAGGGGCTCGATCCTGAAAAAGGGAGTAAATTGGAACTGGGCGCCAAACTTCTCCGTAACGGCCTGATATTGTGTGAGAACGCGCGGAGCGTTCTGGGATACCAAAATCTTCTGGATGCTCATTTTTCTTTCTACTTCTCTCTACAGTACGATTGCCGAAACGATTAGTGCCGAACTGGGCAAAATTTCGAGCGCGCAAAGGTACAAAAAAGTTCGCAAAGGATTGCAAGATAATGCTAAAATTTGCGCACGACGGACAAGAAAAGCAAAATAGAGCACAAGCAGTTCTACCTGGAGAACTTTCTGAATGACAGTGTTTTCACATCCGAAAAGTGCTAGTACTCCAGTTGTGAAGAGCGCCAATACCACAAGGAGGATAAAATACGTATAGGCGGTGCGGCGCGACAGGCAGTAAAAGTCGTTGCCCCGCCGGGGTTTGAGGAGTGCATACATGGCAAGGCGCAGAAGGGCGAACACAGCAAACACGCCGATGAGCACCAGGAGGCGCCACTCCTCTCCCCAGGTATACAGGAAGGCGGCATCGTACACCTTGTAGTAGTACGTGAGCAGGGATGCGGGGAGCAGCAGGACGATGGCGACCAGGCGGCGGTCGTTGCTGGCGCGGACGCTATTCTCCAGCGAAACGCTGCCGCGGGCCCTGAACAGGCTGTCAAACAGCAGCGGAGCCAGGCTCAGGAAGCGGGGAAGGAAGGCAATGGCAGCCAGGATAAAAGCCACCGCCAGGACAATAAAAAGCACAGAAAAACCCTCCGACGTGCCCGCGACGGCATCGGAGGGAGTATGGTCAAGCAGCAACCGGCCGCTGGTAAAAGGCTCTTGGAGCAACATCAATTTCCTCTTTTGGCGTTGTAGCCCAAGCCCTGCAAAATAGATACCACTTTATCACGAAAATCTCCCTGAATGGTAATTTCTCCGTCTTTTGCACTGCCGCCCACCCCGAGCCGGGTCTTGAGCGTGCGTCCCAGTTCCCTGAGGTCATCGGCCTTCCCAACAAAACCGGTGATGAGCGTCACCTGTTTGCCGCCTCGGTTGCGACGGTCTATCCCCACGATAAGACGCTGGCGGGACGGCGGAAGCGTATCGGCCTCCTCCTCCCCCTGCGTCTGGTACTGAAAGTCCGGGTTGGTGGAGAACACCACGCCCAGCCTGTCTTTCCAATCACTTCCCATGCTTAACGGTTTCTGTCTGCAGCCTGTGCCAGCGAGCGCAGGTGAGCATTTAACTTGTCATCTGCCACCAAACTCTCCAGCGTGCAGTGCATGCGGTAGCGCCAGTAGTGACGGGGAATGGCCGGAATGTTGATGCGTTCATCGGCCGGATTTCCCTGATACCGGACCTCTCCGTCGGTGGCCAGCCAGTCCTGCAGGGGCAGGATGGCGAGCATGGCGGGCGAATGCATATGCTGGCCGATGATAAGGTCTGCCACCCAGGGCTCGCAGAAATAGGGGGCGTCTCCCTCGCAGCCCAGCACCTCGTTATAGTAGCGCTGGGTGAGGGCACGGTCCTCTTCCCACCATGCACGGAGGGGCGAGGTGTCGTGCGTTCCCGTAGCGCAGACGCACCAGTAAGGATAGCTGCCGGGATGGCCGAAGGCATCGCGCGGATCCTTGGGCATACGCTGGATTTCCAGGCTCAGGATGTTCAGCTGTTCCATCACGGAAGGCACGCAGGCGGGAATCATGCCCAGGTCTTCGCCGCAGGCCAGCATACCGGTGGAGCGCAGGAGGGCCGGAAGCTTGCGAAGCGCGCTCTCCCGCCAGAAGTCGTTGTGACGATGCCAGAAGAAATCTTCCGAGAGCTTGTCATACCGATACTTCATCTCGGGGGAAAGCCAGGCATACTGCTGCGTCTTGTTGCCGGAAATGCGCGGATGCCAGTGGTCCTTTTCCCGGGGATCTTCCACAAACAGGACATCGGTTCCCTCCCCTTCTCCGGGACGGAATCCCTGTGCGCGGAGCTCATCTCCGGAATAGGGCAGGGCCGGATTGAAATGACCCATGAGCCCGCTCTTATACTGGGACGGGATTTCCCAGATACGGAAGAATCCGAGGATGTGGTCTATGCGGAACGCATCGAAATACTGGGCCATTTTGCCCATGCGCGCACGCCACCAGGCATAATTGTCCTGGGCCATTCTCTCCCAATTGTAGGTGGGGAAGCCCCAGTTCTGGCCGTCCTCGGCAAAAGCGTCCGGCGGGGCGCCGGCCTGACTGTCCAGATGGAACAGTTCCGGGTGCTGCCAGGCGTCCACGCTCACGCGGGATACGCCAATGGGGAGGTCTCCTTTCAGGGCCACGCCATGCACATGCGCATACTGGACCGCCTCCCTGAGCTGGGCGTCCAGGATATACTGCAGAAAGCAGTAGAACCCCACTTCTTCCGGATTCTCCTGAACAAAAGCCGTCACTTTGCGGGCACTGTACACAGCCATTTTGCCCCACTTCTCAAAGTCCGGGCTGCCGTGCCGGTCGCGCAAGACGCTGAATACGGCATACGGAAGCAACCAGTCCTCGTTGGACTTTACAAAGGCCTTGTACTCCGGTGACTCCAGGGTCTTTTTTCCCTTGGCACCCTTGTAAAGGTTTTTCATGAGTTCAAGTTTAGCGGTGTTCACCGCTTCGTAATCGATGGCCGGCAGGGCATTCAGTTCCTCCTTCCTGGCCTTGTAGGCAGCATCTTCCTTCACGCCGGCGGCGGGCAGGTGGATAAACTGCGGATGCAGGGCAAAGGAGCTCACCGCGTTGTACGGATAGGAGTCCTGCCAGGTATTCGTCATGGTGGTGTCGTTGATGGGCAGAATCTGCACAATGCTCTGACCGGCTTTTACCGCCCAGTCCACCAAGTGCTTGATGTCATTGAATTCGCCCACACCAAAGCTTTCCTCCGAGCGGAGGGAGAAGACGGGGACAGCCACGCCGGCGCCGCGCCAGGGGCGGGTGGGGAACTTAGGCAGGATATCGGATATTACCAGCTGCGTATCCTGCGGGGGAACCTCCGCGAAGAAATGGTTGGGGCCTTCTTCCCACAGTTTGATTTCCAGGGTTTTGCTGTCCACGATGACAAACTTGTACTCCATCGGCTCGGAGATATCCAGGGAAATCACCCACCAGGGGAAGGTCGCATCCGAGAGCAGATGCACCTGCTTCCAGTCTCCCAGCTCGCGGCCGGAGCCCACCAGCGCCACAGACTCGCTGCTGCGGACCTCGGGGGCAGGGATGCGGATACACACGTTGCCAAGGCCCGGAGCCTCCTTGCGGGGATGGCGGAAGGAAGCGCCGTCCGGGCGGCGGAAGATGACATCGCTGAAGGCCGATGAATAGAAGGCCGAGTTGGAAGGCCGCCCTTTCCACCGCGAACGGACAATGATATTTTTCTGGGCAGACGGTGAGTGGAAACGATGGACGCGCCATTCGCGCTCCACCACCTTTCCCTCACGGACAACCTCGAAGGTGAAATGATCACCGTCGTGGATGTCGCGGCCATTCAGCATGATTTGCCAGAGGCCTCCGAAGGAGTATTCCATGGGAATACGGCGTTTGCCGATGCGGAGCTGGATGTTTTCGCCCCACTGAGTATGATACTGGAGTTGGATGTTGGTGGTCATAGTTGTGCGTTACTTTACAAATTTAAGCACAAAGTGACGATTTACCAACGGCTCACAGGTACTTTTGTGCCGAACCGCTTAATAATTGCGACGAATGAATCAAAAATTCGTATTTTTGTATCACTGAAACTGACGAAAATGAAAAAATTGTTGCTGAGTGTTATGCTCCTCCTGTGCGGTCTCGCTGTCCGGGCACAGGAAGGATATGTATATACGGACGCTTCTGCCTTCCCCGTTTACGGCAAGGCACACAGCGAGGAAGGTCCCCGTTACCGCCGGCTGCCGGAACGCCTCCACGGCGTAATCCGGGACCAGCTCTGGAACCTCGGCACCAACTCGGCCGGGCTCTATATCCGCTTCCGCACCAGTGCGCCCTCCATCTATGCCCGCTGGACCAACACGGGTTACCACATGCCGCACATGACCGACTGCGCCGTGGGCGGCCTGGACCTCTATGCCCGCATAGACGGCCAGTGGCGGTTCGTGGGCTCGGGCTTCGAATGGGGGGCCATCAAGGCCGATCACCAGAAAAAACTGGTGGGGAACATGGAGCCTCAGGAACGGGAATACATGCTGTACCTGGCCCTTTATGACGAAGTGAAATCCCTGGAGCTGGGCGTCCCGGAAGGTTATACGCTGGAGCAGCCCCTCGTGGAAAGCCCGGTCGCAGACAGCCCTGTTGTCACATACGGCACTTCCATCCTGCAGGGCGGCTGCGCCTCGCGTCCCGGCATGGCCCACACCAATATCCTGGCCCGGCGCCTGGACCGAACCGTCATTAATCTGGGCTTCAGCGGCAATGCCTTCCTGGACCTGGAGATTGCGGAACTTATGGCCTCGGTGGAAAAACCGGCCGTGTATGTACTGGACTATGTACCCAACGCAAAGCCCGCGCGCATCCGGGAAAACGGAGAGAAGTTCTACCGCATCTTAAGGAATGCACACCCGTCTACTCCCATCATCTTTGTAGAAGATCCCCTCTTTCCCCACGGTATTGTAGATAAGGCCATCGCCGAGGAAGTCCGGGGCAAGAACGAGGCTCAGAAGGCCCTGTTTGAGAGCCTGCAGGCCGCCGGCGAGAAAAACATCTACTACCTCGGGGCGGAAGGCATGACCCTTCCCGAGGATTTTGTGGACGGCGTCCACTTCACCGACCAGGGCATGGTCCATTACGTGGAACACCTCCTGCCCCTTCTGGAGAGCGTGCTGTAATGGAAGCCACGGTCGTCAAGAACGCGGGCAGCCATTACCTGCTGTCTCCCCTGCCGGAATGGAAACTGTTTCCGGCCGTGCTGCGCGGTAAAATCCGCCTCAAGGGCAGTTCCATCACCAACCCCATCGCCGTGGGAGATCATGTTCTGTACGACATGGACGGGGACACCGCCGTCATCACGGAGGTACTTCCCCGCCGCAACTACCTCATCCGGCGCTCTACCAACCTGTCCCGGCAGGCGCACATCATCGCCGCCAACCTGGACCGCGCCTACGTAGTGGTTTCCCTGTATTTTCCGGAGGTAAAACTCCCCTTCCTGGACCGCATCCTCGTCACCTGCGAACTCTACGGCATACCCGCCACCATCGTCCTTTCCAAGACCGACATGTACCGGGAAATCGCAGCCGAAGAAATCGCGCATTTCCGCGCCATCTACGAGGGCGCCGGATATCCGGTCCTGGAAACGTCCGTGCGCACCGGAGAAGGCATCGAAGCGCTCCGGAAAGCATGCGAGGGGCACGTCAACCTGTTTTCCGGAGAGTCCGGCGTAGGAAAATCGTCTCTTATCAAGGCCCTGGACCCTTCACTGGATCCCAAGGTTGGCGTCATATCGGCCGCCCACCTGCAGGGAAAACACACCACCTCGCTCTACGAGATGTACCCGCTCTCTTCTGGCGGCTATGTCATTGACTCCCCCGGCATCCGCGGCTTCGGCCTGGTCGACGTGGAAAAAGAGGAAATCGCCCGGTATTTCCCGGAAATGCTGCGGGTTGCGGAGGGTTGTCGCTTCACGCCTTGTACCCATACCCACGAGCCCGGCTGCGCCGTCAAGGCGGCCGTAGACGCGGGGATCATTCCCCCGGAGCGGTACAACTCCTATCTGGGCATGCTGGAAGAGGACAAGAAATTCCGATGAAACTCAGCCGCGAAATCCTTCGCCTGGCAGTTCCCAGCATTCTGGCCAACATCACTGTTCCCCTGGTGGGTATGGTGGACATTGCCGTGGTGGGACACCTGCCCGTAGAGTCATCGGCCACCCTCATTGGCGGCATCTCCATCGGCACCATGCTCTTTGACCTGCTGTACTGGAACTTCGGATTCCTCCGGGCCGGGACGGGCGGGCTCACGGCGCAGGCCTACGGACGGGGAGAAGAGACTGGCGGCATCCTGGAGCGTGCCCTCCGCATAGCACTGCTCTCGGGGCTGGCGCTCATCGGCCTGCAATGGGCTGTTACCCAGCTGGCATTCCTTCTGGTAGACTGTTCGCCCGAGGTACAGACGCTGGCTACGCAGTATTTCCACATCCGCATCTGGGCGGCTCCGGCCACGTTGTCGCTCTTTGCGTTCAAAGGATGGTTCATCGGCCTGCAGGATTCCGTGCGTCCCATGACGGCCGACCTCCTGGTGAACGGAATCAACATCGGCCTTTCCATCTGGCTGGGCTTTGAGCTGGGATTCGTGGGGGTGGCCATCGGCACGGCTGCTGCCCAGTGGTGCGGCTTCCTCTATTGCACCCTGGCCGCCCGCCACCGTTTGCGCACCGGCCGTAAATCCCTCATCCTTAGCAGTTTACGTTTTTCTCTTTCGCCTGTCCAGCCTAAAGAGAAAAACTTAACTAACTATAACACAGCGAGTTATAGTGCGAGCGACTTTTTCACGCTGAACCGGGATTTGTTCCTGCGGTCGCTCGTGCTCATTGCCGTGTACATTGGTTTTACGGTGCTGAGCGCGCGGTACGGGGACCTCATGCTGGCCGTCAGCGCCATCCTGATGAAGCTGCTCATGATCTTCAGCTATTTCACCGACGGGTTTGCCTATGCCGGCGAGGCCCTTGCGGGCAAGTTCATCGGGCAGGGGCGGGCCGATGGCCTACGCGCCACCATCCGCCAGACGTTCGCGTGGAGCGGCGGCGTGGCGGCCCTGTTCATGGTGCTCTACGGTGCGTGCGGCGTGCCGCTTTTCCGCCTCATGACCTCTGACGCAGCGGTAGTGGAAGCCGGCCGGCAGTTCTTGCCGTGGCTGCTTCTGATGCCCCCCATCGGCTGCGCTGCCTTCATGTGGGACGGAATCTATATCGGCGCCACCGCATCAAAAGAGCTCAGAAACAGTACGCTTCTTTGCGCTGCGGGCTTTTTTGCCGTATGGCTATGCGGCCTGGCGCTTTTTGGCGGCCGCTCGGTGGCACCCGAAACCGCCATCCACATTCTCATGGCCGCATACTTTACGCACCTTGCGGTGCGAACCATTTACCTCACGGCAAGAAAAAGCGCAGTACATATCTAAAAAAAATCCCCGCTTCCAGAGATGGAGGCGGGGATTATTATAGCAGTTTTCTAAGAGACTTAGAAGGAGTAGCGGACGTTCAGGAGCATCTGCCAGGTAGACATGAGGCCGTTCTTGGGGCTCCAGGTAGGAGCGGTGAACGTGTACTTGCTGCCGTCGTAGTTGAGGATGGTGTTGGAATCGAGGGTCTGGTAAACACCCCAGTTGCTGTTGAGCATGTTACCGAGGTTCTTGATATCCAGGCCCACCTCGATGGTCTGCTTCTTGCCGGCGATGTTAAAGTACACCTCCTGGGCAACGCGGACGTTGATGCGGTTCAGGAAAGGAGCCACCATGCCGTTACGCTCGCTGTACTGGCCGCGGTGCTTGCTCAGATACTTGTCGGAAGCGATGAACTCTTCGTAGGCAAGCTTGTTGCCGGCATCGGCGAAAGGCATGCTTTCCAGCTGCTCGGCAGTAGGGATGTAGATGAGCTGGGAAGCCTTACCGGCACCGCTCACGTTGTTCATGAGGTAGCTGAAGCGGCTGTAGCTGTAGTTACCCATGTAGGCAATATTGTAGCCCTCATAGAAAGCGCTCAGCTTGGTAGCGGTGTGACGGCCTTCGCCAATGGTGTAGGAAGCGTTGGCGATCACACGGTTAGGGGATACATAGTAGGCGTAACCCAGCATAGGCTCGTTGACGCCGTTGATGGTCTGGATGTTACCAAATTCGGAGATCTGGTCACCGGCACCGTCGGAGAGAGTCTTGGAACCGCTGCGGGTGTAGGCGGCGGAAAGGTCGAGACCGAAGGGGAAGGACTTGCTCAGCTGAGCGGTAACGGAGTAGTAGATACCGTGACCGGCATTGTTCACATTGTGCACATAGTAGCCGTTCATGGTCTTGCCCTCGCTGTTCTTTACGCCTTCGGCCACCCACTTGTTGCGGGTCTCAGGCTCGCCGGGAAGCTGGACGGTGCCCTCCTGCTTGTAGCCGAGGGAAGTAGCGTAAACCTCGTTGAAGTTGTAGCTGAAGATACCTTCGACAGAACCCTTGATACCCCAAGGCAGTTTCACGTCAACACCCAGGGAAGTCTTCCAGGAAGCAGGCATCTTGAGGTCTTTGGCGAGAATGGTGGTGCTGGTAGGAGCCGTCAGGGCTTTCTTCTCCCAGCCACCCTTGCTGTTCCAAAGATTGTTGATGATATCGGAACGGTCTGCGTAGAAAGCAGGAACGTCGGAATTCTTCTTGGCAATGTACTGATACTGCAGCACGTTGGAGTTACCCATGGCAGAAACCAGCCACACGTTGGGGATACGGCCGGTGAAGATACCGGTACCGCCACGGACAACCAGGGAACGGTCCTTCAGGACATCCCAGTTGAAGCCGATACGGGGAGACACGCTGACAGTGGTCTTGGGAAGGTCAGCGGTGGAAAGGCCGGCGAAAGAGCTGTTCGGATTATTCTCAGCTACTTTGGCGAAGTCCTCGTTGAGGTTGTTGTTCGGGTTTTTGACGATGGGCATTTCGAGACGCAGACCGGCGGTAAGCTTGAAGTAAGGAGAGAAGGTAATCTCGTCCTGAGCGTACAGGGAAGCCTGGGAGTAGTCGAAGGTAGGATAGGTCTGGGCGGTAGGATCCTCCAGGTTGGCGTGGGTAATCATGAAGGCGGAAGCCATAGGCTTGGTGCCCTTGCTCTCCACGTCGGTCTTGAAGGAATCCCAGCTGTCATAGATGTACCAGCCGGCGCCACCCTGCATGAAGCCGTTCTTGGCGCGGTTCCACTCGAACTGGGCACCTACGATGATGTTGTTGATGCCGGCGTTGAAGCTGTACTCGTCGGTAGCGGTGACGGTGTTCACGTCACGGAGGTTACCGTAGGTGAAGGGATCGATACCGATGGTGGTAAGGACACCATACTTGTCATTGCTGCCAGTGGGCATACCATCGTTGGACATGATGTCTACCGTGGGGAAGGTGCTGCCCTCGTAGGAACGGGGCTCGAACTGGTGGGAGTAAGCCACACGCAGCATGTTGTTGCCCTTGCCCAGACGGGAGTTGAGCTCGGCGGCGATGGAGGTGAAGTTCTGCTCCTGATAGTAACGGGCGGCCTCATAGAAGAGAGCGTAAACGCTCTGGCGGCCGGCGCTGTTGCGGTTGAAGGAAACGTCCTCGCCGTTAGGGCCGACGAAGGAGGAATCGTTACCGCCTACGGGGCTCATGGAAGTAGAAGGCATGGAGGAGTAGAAGTTCTTGGTGTGGCTGAAGCGGACATTGAGACGGTTGGCGTCGTTGATGTTCCAGTCCAGACGGGCCATTACCTTCCAGTCCGGAGTCTTGAGGTCGTAACCCTGGTAGCGTCCGGGGTTGTAACCGAATTTCTCCTGAACGTAGGCAGCCATGGCATCCATCTGCTCAACGGTAGGACGGTTGGTAGAAACGCTGGCACCCCACTCTTCGGATGTGCTCTCGCGGGCTACGCGGGTAGAACCGGCAGCGGTATCGAAGGTGTACTCACCGTTCACGAAGAAGAAGAGTTTGTTCTTGATGATGGGGCCGCCGATGGTGGCACCGATGGTGTGGTTCAGGCTCTTGCTGCGTTTTACATCCTTACCGGCCACCTTGTAACCGTTGAAAGCGTCAGCGGTGTAGTAGTCGTATACGGAAGCGTGCCACTCGTTGGTACCGGACTTGGTCACAGCGTTGATGGAGCCGCCGGTGAAACCGCTCTGGCGGACATCGAAAGGAGTGACGTTCACGTTGATCTGCTCCAGGGCGTCCAGGGAGATAGGAGAACCGCCGGCAGGGAGGTTCTGGCCGATACCGAAGGCGTTGTTGAAAGCAGCACCGTCAACGGTGACGGAGGAACCGCGGTAGTTGCCGCCGCCCACTGCGAAACCGCTGGTGGAGGAAGAGGCCTGGGGAGTGAGGGCCATGATGTCGTTCATGCTGCGGGAAACCGTAGGGATGCTCTGAATCTGGCGGGAGGTGATGCTGGTGGCAGCACCATTGCGCTCGCGGCGGAAACGGGACTCATCGGCTACGACCACAGCTTCGGCGAGCTGCTCGGAAGCTTCTGCCATCCAGGCGTCCAGAGTGGTCTGTTCACCCAGCTGCAGGGTAACATCGTTAAAGATGACAGTCTGGTAACCCATGTTGGAGATTTCGATGGTGTAGGGACCGCCGGCACGCATGCCGGAGAGGAAATAACGACCATCTACATTGGTAATGGCACCATAAGTGGTACCGGAAGGAGTGTGGGTTGCAATAACTGCAGCACCGATCACAGTTTCTCCCTTTTCATCGGTAATGACACCGCCGAGGGAGGAGGTGGTCACCTGAGCATAGGCGACGCCGCTCGCAATCAGCGTAGTGACTGCAAGCAGAAGAGTTTTGAAGAGATTCTTCATAAATAATAATAGGTAGAATAAATATTGATACTAACGTATTCTCCACTAAAACGGCCGCAAAGATAATACTTTTTAAGGACAAAAAAAAGAAAGGCTTTCCCTTATAACTGGAAAGCCTTTTTAATCATATCTACGCTGTCAAGTAATTCCCAACCAAAGAACTGGACAATTTTCTCGACGCCTTGCACCTTGACCATCTTCGTATATGGCTTCCGGCCCATGTGCCCGTAGGCGGCCGTAGGGGAATAAATGGGATTCTTAAGTCCGAACTTTTTGATGATGGCGGCAGGCCTGAGGTCAAAAATATCAGATACCTTCGCGGCAATCTCTCCGTCGGAGAGGCCGTTTGCGGCCGTTCCGTACGTATCCACGAACACGCTCACGGGCCGGGCCACGCCAATGGCATAGGCCAGCTGCACCAGGCACTGGCTGGCCACACCGGCAGCCACCAGGTTTTTGGCAATGTAACGAGCGGCGTAGGCGGCGCTACGGTCCACCTTGGACGGGTCTTTTCCGCTGAAGGCACCACCACCGTGGGCTCCGCGTCCGCCGTAGGTATCCACAATGATCTTGCGGCCGGTGAGACCGGTGTCTCCGTGAGGGCCACCAATGACAAACTTGCCGGTGGGGTTCACGTGGAGGGTATAGTCGTGGATGAGGGCTGCGGTCTCGGCCGGCAGCTCTGCCTTGAGGCGCGGGATGAGGATGTTTTCCACATCGGCCTTGATCTGGGCCTGCATGGCGGCGTCCACGGCAGCCTGGCCAAACTGGGCCACGGCTTCCTCGTAGTTCATCTTTCCGAGGGATGCCGGCACAAATTCGTCGTGCTGGGTACTCAGGACGATGGTGTCCACCTTCACGGGCTCATGCGTTTCCCCGTCATATTCGATGGTGAACTGACTCTTGGCGTCGGGCCTCAGATAGGGCATCAGCTCAATCTCATTATGGCGGATATCGGCCAGGATGAGGAGAATCTTGTGGCTCAGGTACAGCGGCAGGGGCATGTAGTCCTCGGTGTCGCGGCAGGCATAGCCGAACATCATGCCCTGGTCTCCGGCGCCCTGCTCCTCCTCGGAGGCACGTTCCACGCCGCGGTTGATGTCGGCGCTCTGCTCGTGGATGGCGCTGAGCACGCCGCAGCCGTTGGCGTCGAACATATACTCGGCCTTGGTGTAACCAATCTTACGGATGGTATTGCGAACGGTAGTCTGGATATCTACATAGGCCTCGGCCTTTACCTCTCCCATCACCACCACCATGCCGGTGGAGCAGAAACTCTCGCAGGCCACCTTGGCTTCCGGGTCCTGCTTGAGGAACTCGTCCAGGATGGCGTCACTGATCTGGTCGGCCACTTTGTCGGGATGGCCTTCGCTCACCGATTCGCTGGTAAATAAGTAATTCTTAGCCATAATATAAAAAAATTAGCCCCATGCGTATATGCGGAGGCTAAAAAACACAAAACACTGATATGAATGTAATTTTAGCATTTTTTTACGTGGTTGCAAGCAGCCAAATCTATCCACATATTTTTGGGGCTGCAAAGGTAGAACAATTTTTTAAATCCACCAAAATTTTTTCATCTTTTTCACGTTACTGGTCAGGGCCGCACCCAGTGGATGCGTACGCCGTCGCGCTCCATGCCACGGAACCAGGTCATCTGGCGTTTGGCAAACTGGTGGATGGCGTTCCCGAGGGCTACAACCATGTCTTCATAGCTGAGCTGGCCCAGTACGTACTGCGTCACAAACTTATACTCGAGGCCGTAGTAGATGAGGTCATCGGCCTGTATGCCGCACTCCAGCAGGCCCCGGATTTCTTCCACCAGCCCCTCCCTGAGGCGCTCTTCCAGCCGGCGGTCGATGCGCGCCACACGCTCTTCGCGGCTCACCAGCGTACCTATATAATATACACTCTGCGGGAGGCGGCTCACCGGGACGCCATTGTCCTTCTCGAACTTGTAGGCGCGGGTGACCGATTCAATGTAGAGCCCCGAGCCCCCGCACAGGATGGGGATGGCCCCGCGGCGGCGGACATCGGCCCAGGCATCGGCAAAGGCCGATTGATACTGGTAGATGTTGAACTTGGCACCCGCCGGGACGATGTCGATGAGGTAATACGGCACGTCTCCGTACTCTCCAAGGTCTTTTCCCGTGCCGATGTCCATGCCGGCGTAGACCTGGCGGCTGTCGGCGGAGAGGATCTCGGCCTTTCCGAGTGCCCTGGCCAGTTCCACCGCATACCGCGTCTTGCCCGAAGCCGTGGGCCCGAGGACACAGATAAGGTCAATTTCACCGGAGTGGTAGGCTCGGAGAAGTTCTCCCGGATCCACGGTCTCGGGGTCCGGAAGCTTGGCCATGGGCGGAATGCCCGGGCGGTCGGGGAGAAGTTGTGTCTTGTTCATAGAGGGCGAAATTACGAAAAAAGTGCTACCTTTGCAATCCTATGCCAAAAGCCAAGAGTTCCATACAGATCAAAAACCGCCGGGCCTCGTTCGATTACGAGTTCCTGGAAACCTATACCGCCGGCATCCAGCTGGTGGGAACGGAGATCAAAAGCATCCGTGCCGGGAAGTGCTCCCTGCAGGACGCCTACTGCTTCTTTGTAGGAAACGAACTCTTCGTGCGCGGCATGAACATCGCAACCTACCACTGGGGCAGCTGGGGCCAGCACGAGCCCGTAAGGGACCGCCGGCTTCTTCTGAACCGGAAAGAACTGCGCCATCTGCAGCAGGCCGATAAGCAGAAAGGTCTCACCATCGCGGCCGTCAAACTCTTCATCGCCGACAACGGCTTCGCCAAGCTGGTCATCGCCCTGGCCAAGGGTAAAAAGGAGTACGACAAGCGCCAGTCCATCAAGGAGAAGGACGTTCGCCGGGAGATGGAGCGGGGGGACTATTGATTTCAAGCCTGGACCTGGTCCAAAATAGGGGTGGACCTGGTCCACCTTTTAATCCATACTCTGCTCCGTAATCACGGACAGGTAAATCATGCGGGAATACTCTTCGGGGGAAAGGGAGGCGAAGAAGAAGTTGACGGGGTCGCAGACGCGGCCGCGGCGCCGGATCTCGAAGTGAAGGTGCGGCGCGGGCAGCGTGGGAGAAATGCCAACCGTTCCAATTTGCTGGTCCCGTTTTACACGGCGTCCTTTCACCACCGACATTTCACCCATAAGGCAATACCTTGACACATAGCCGTTTCCATGATCAATCTCCACGATGTTTCCAAGGCCTTTACGGGAGCGGACCACCTGCGAGACCACGCCGTCGGCCACAGCATAAACCGGGGCACCCTGCGGAGCCACCAGGTCCAGGCCGTCATGCTGCACCTGCAGCTTGTACACGGGATTGTACTTCATGCCGACAGATGCACCCGTCTGCACATAGGACATGCCATGCAGCGGCAGCGACAGCGGCGGAACACTGTCCCTCTCTTCCCGCAGGATACGGAAGACTTCCTCGAAATTGGCATCCACACTTCCGGCCATGAGCATCAGGGTGCCTGACGTAGAGGCCGCCGTGCTCAGGTAATAGGACTCCGTCAGGGAATCCGCGATAGCCACCATGCCGGCCGGCGAAACAGGGTCGGCCGATGGTACGGAAGTCTTGAACAGTCCCTCATAAATGTCGTTATCCCGCACGGAAAGGCCCTCGAGGACATCTCCAATGAGTCTTTCCTTCTGGACCATCTTGTCGTAGCGCTGCTGGTACAGCCGGTTTTCCCGCTGCAGCTGGCGTTCCTCGTCAGTGGAAAAGAACAGGGCGAAGAGCGCATACAGGGCAATGGCAAAACTCACCGTCGCCACCAGGTGACGGAAAACGATACCCAGGATGGTACGGAACTTTGACGTTTTACGCTTACTCTCTGACATTACTGTTCGGGTTTGCGGACCATGTTGAAATAGTCCTGGGGAGAGATGTCCATATCCAGATACAGCGCAGGATTCTGATAATCCTTGCGGTACATAACTTCGTAGTGGAGGTGCGGGCCCGACGAGCGGCCGGTATTGCCGGTTGTGCCGATGCAGTCTCCGCGCCGCAGCTGCTGCCCCACGGAAACGTCAATGCGCGACATGTGGGCATAGCGTGTCCTGTAGCCGAATCCATGGTCTATCTCCACATGGAAGCCATAGCCCTTCTTGCGGTCGGTGGCCACCTTGACCACTACGCCGTCACCGGTAGCATAGATGGGATTGCCGGGTTTGCAGGCAAAGTCCATGCCGGTGTGCCGCTTGCTGGCGCCGGTGAAAGGGTCGGAGCGATAGCCGAAGCCGCTGGAGAGCCGATACGTGGACGGATCTGTATTGATGGGAGGAATGGCCGGAATGTGGGCGGCCATGTCACCTGCGCTTCGCTGCAGATGCGCCACTTCTTCAAAGGACTTGGACTGGATGAAAAGGCGCTTTTCAAGGACGTCCAGGCGCTGGGTTACTTCGAGGAGCGACGTTCCCTTGAGGTCTTCGTAGCGGTTTTCTCCCCCGAAACCGGCCTGCCGCACGTTCTGCGGGATTTCATCCATGCCGTAGACCGAGCGGTAAATGCGGTCGTCCCGGATTTCGAGCTGGCTGATGGCGTCTTCGTACTGGTCCAGCAGCTGGCTCATCTGGTCTATACGGGTTTTCCACTCCGAGTTCTGGTAGCGAAGGACGGCCGTCTTGGGCAGGGTGAATCCCAGCACCGACGCATAGACCCACATGTAGAGGATAAAGAGAACAAGGCCAAGCGAACCTACCAGCGGCAGGCTCCACCACTCTTTCTTGGGAGAGGACTGCCGCTCATAGGTGAGCGTCTCCGGGTCCAGGATATATTTGGGTTCTTCTTTCTTAGCCACGTCTCGCAAAGGTAATCATTTTTTGCGAACCACGTGTCCACATGCACAATCTGTGCCCCCGGCAAGGAAAATCAGTTAAAAATGCTTAAATTTGCAGGCTATATTTAAATTGTATATATGACATCTAAAGAGATTCGCCAGAAGTACCTGGATTTCTTCGCTTCCAAGGGCCACACCATAGTGCCGTCGGCCCCCATGGTCATCAAGAACGACCCCACGCTCATGTTCACCAATGCGGGCATGAACCAGTTCAAGGATATTTTCCTGGGCAACAGCGCCCCCAAGTTCCCCCGCGCCGCCGACAGCCAGAAGTGCCTTCGCGTGAGCGGCAAGCACAACGACCTCGAGGCCGTGGGTCACGACGGCCGTCACCACACCATGTTCGAGATGCTGGGCAACTGGAGCTTTGGAGATTACTTCAAGACTGAGGCCATCGACTGGGCCTGGGAACTCCTCACCGAGGTATACAAGATTGACAAGACCAAGCTGTACGCCACCGTATTCGAGGGCAGCGAAGAAGATGGAACCGCCCTGGACACCGAGGCACAGGCCGCCTGGCTGAAGCACCTGCCGGCCGACCACGTCCTCACCGGCAACAAGCACGACAACTTCTGGGAAATGGGAGACACCGGCCCCTGCGGTCCCTGCTCCGAGATTCACATAGACCTCCGCAGCGACGAGGAAATCGCCAAGGTTCCCGGCCGCGAGCTGGTGAACACCGACAACGACGAGGTCATCGAAATCTGGAACCTCGTGTTCATGCAGTATGAGAGAAAGGCCGATGGCCACCTGGAGCCCCTCCCCGCCAAGAACATTGACACGGGCATGGGCTTCGAACGCCTTTGCATGATTCTCCAGAACAAGAAGAGCAACTACGAAACCGACGTCTTCTCCGGCCTCATCGGCCAGGTGGAAACCTTCAGCGGCCACAAATACGAAGAGGGCGGCAACGTCCAGGTGGCCATGCGCGTGATCGCCGACCACATCCGCGCCATCGCCTTCTCCATCGCCGACGGCCAGCTGCCTTCCAACGTGAAGGCCGGCTACGTGATTCGCCGTATCCTGCGCCGCGCCGTCCGCTACGGATACACCTTCCTGGGCTTCACAGAGCCCTTCCTGTGCCGCCTCATCCCCCAGCTGGTAGCCGATATGGGAGAAGCCTATCCGGAGCTCAAAGCCCAGCAGAAGCTCATCACCAGCGTCATCAAGGAGGAAGAAAACGCCTTCCTGCGCACGCTGGAGCGCGGCATCCGCATGCTGGAAGACAACATGGCCAAGAACGCCGCCACCAAGGTGGTCTCCGGCACCGACGCCTTCGTGCTGTATGACACCTACGGATTCCCCATCGACCTTACCGAGCTCATCGCGGCCGAGAAAGGCTACACCGTAGACATCAAAGGCTTCAACGTGGAGCTGGGCAAGCAGAAGGAGCGCGCCCGCAACGCCACCGCCAATGAGTTTGGAGACTGGATGGTCTTCAAGGAGGCCGATGTGGTCTTCGAGGGCTATGACACCCTTCGCGTGGAAGGTGCCCACCTCCTCAAGCAGCGTACCGTAAAACAGAAGAACAAGGAATACTTCCAGCTGGTGTTTGACCACACGCCCTTCTACGCAGAGATGGGCGGCCAGGTTGGCGATACCGGCTATATCGAGGGCGAGAACGGAGAACGCATCCAGATCCTCAACACCGTGAAGGAGAACAACCTCACCATCCACCTGGCCGAGCGTCTTCCTTCGCACAGCACACAAGCCTTCACCCTGGTGGTGGACAATGTGCGCCGCCGCCATATCCAGAACAACCACACCTGCACCCACCTGCTGCACCAAGCCCTCCGCGTAGTGCTGGGCACCCACGTGGAGCAGAAGGGTTCCTTCGTGGGACCGGACTACTTCCGCTTTGACTTCTCCCACTTCCAGAAGATGACCGACGAAGAGCTCCGCACCGTGGAAATCCGCGTGAACCAGCTCATCCGCTCCGACTTCCCGCTCGTCGAGAAGCGTGACGCCACCATGGAGGAAGCCCGCAAGATGGGCGCCATGGCCCTGTTCGGCGAGAAGTACGGAGACGTGGTCCGCGTGGTCCGCTTCGGAGACTCCGTCGAGCTCTGCGGCGGCACCCACACGCCCCGCACCGGCACCATCGGCCTGTTCAAGATTGTGTCCGAGAGCGCCGTGGCCGCCGGCGTACGCCGCATCGAGGCCGTCACTGGCGCCCAGGCCGTGGAGAACATCCACCACATGGAAGACCTCCTGAAGACCGTAAAGAATATCTTCAACAACGCCCCGGACCTCACCGGCGCCATCGAGAAACTGGTCGCCGAGCACGCCGAGGCCCGCAAGCAGCTGGAGGCCGTAGCAGGCGAGAAGGCTGCCGCCCTCGCCGCCAAACTGGAGGCCGAGGCCCAGGAGGTGAACGGCGTGAAGCTGGTCAAGTTCGACCACTCCATGGACCCCGCCATCGTGCGCAACGTGGCCCTGCTTTTGCAGAAGAAGGTCCAGAAATTCGTACTGGCCGGTGCCTTTGCCTTTGACGGAAAGCCCAACCTGGTGCTCCTGTACTCCAACGACCTTGTAGCAGCAGGCAAAAACGCAGGCAAGGACATTCGCGAGGCCGCCAAGTTCATCCAGGGCGGCGGCGGCGGACAGCCCGGCCTGGCAACGGCCGGCGGCCGCAACCTCGAAGGCCTCTCCGAGGCACTTGAAAAACTTGTAAGCATCGCAACAGCATAATTGAAAAAGCTTGACCAGTTCCTGCTCAAATCGTTTGTGGGTCCGTTTTTCGCGATCCTCGCGATTGTCACGTTCATACTGGTCATGCAGTTTCTCTGGCTGTACATTGACGAACTGGTGGGAAAAGGCCTGGAATTCAAGGTAATCCTTGAGTTCCTCATGTGGGGCAGCTGTCAGACGCTGCCCATGGCCATCCCGCTGGCTACCCTCCTCAGTGCCATGATGACGCTGGGAGACATGGGCGAAAAGTTCGAGCTCACGGCCATGAAGGCCTCCGGCATCTCCCTGACCCGTGTGCTGGCCCCCATGATCGTGGTCGCCGTCCTCATCTGCGTAGGTGCTTTCTACGTGGGAGACCGGCTGGTCCCTTACTCCATCAACCAGATCTACACCATGCGCGACGACATCGGCCGCACCAAGAGTGAGATCAAGATTCCCACCGGCACGTTCTACGACGGTATCGAGGGATATATCCTGCGGGTGGAGCGCCGGGACAAGAAGACGGGCATGATGTACAACATCCAGGTGTACGACCACACCACAGGCAAGGGAAACACCCGCCTCACGGTGGCCGACAGCGGCATTATCCGTATGTCCAAGGCCAAGGACTACCTCACCTTCCAGCTGTTTGACGGCATCAACTACCAGGAAGAGAACCGGCGCAGGTACAGGGATACATCCCTGGCCCTGCAGCGCATCCAGTTCCATAGGCAGGAAATGGTGATCCAGCTGGAGAACTACGCCTTCCACCACTCCGACAGCGCCCGCTACGGCGAGCAGGTCCGTTCCATGAACCTGAAGTCATTACGGCACGGACAGGATTCCCTCATGAACCTGGAGCATCAGGGCACCCTCAAACACATGCGCGAGTTCAGTCAGCAGAACTATATCGGCTACCGCGAGCAGCTGGACACCGGCTGGCGAAAGCTGGAGGTACGCCCTACGCTGGAGGTTCCGGCCAACAGGCAATGGAAGAATCTCCAGGACAAAAAGCGCGGCCTGGAAAGGGCAGCTGCCAATGCCCGGCAGTATGAGAGCCTGGCCCGCGGTCACACCATGGAGGCCTATGACTATACCCGCCTCATCTACCGTACAGGCGTAGAAATCTGGAAGAAATATGCGCAGGCGCTGGCCTGCCTGCTGCTGTTTTTCATCGGTGCACCGGTGGGTGCGCTCCTGAAAAAGGGCGGCCTGGGTGCCCCGGCAGTCATTTCCATGCTGTTCTTCGTGCTGTACTGGGTCATTGACATCACCGGTGAACGCCTGGCCAACAACGGTGCCACCACCGCTTTCGTGGGCAAGTTCATATCGGCCTTCATCCTGGCGCCCATCGGTGCCTTCCTTACCGTGAAGGCGGTCAAGGATGCCAGCCTGTTCAACCTGGACGGCGGCAAAATCTGGTTCCGAAAGATTAAAAGTAAATTCTTCCGTATGTTCCGAAAGACACGCATTGTATATATGGGCACGCCCGAGTTCTCCGTGGGCCCGCTGGATGCACTCATGCAGAGCGGATTCAAGGTGGTGGGCGTTGTCACCGTTCCCGACAAACCCAGCGGCCGCGGCCTCAAGATGAATGAGAGCGCCGTCAAGAAATACGCCGTAGAAAAAGGATTGCCGCTGCTGCAGCCGGAGAAACTCAAGGACGAACAGTTCCTGAAGGATTTGGCGGCATGGAAGGCCGACCTCTTTGTGGTGGTGGGCTTCCGCATGCTGCCGGAGGTTGTCTGGACCATGCCCAAGCTGGGCACGTTCAACCTGCACGCCGCCCTGCTGCCGCAGTACCGCGGCGCCGCCCCCATCAACTGGGCCGTGATCAACGGCGAAAACATCACCGGTGTCACTACTTTCATGATTGACAAGAAGATCGATACGGGCGGCATCATCCTGCGCAGCGAATGCCATATCGAGCCCACCGACACCGCCGGTGACGTCCATGACAAACTCATGGAGCTGGGCTCCCAGTTGGTGCTGGAAACCGTAGAAGGCCTTGTCCAGAAGAATGTGGAACTGCGTGTCCAGCGCAGCTTCATCCAGGGCTCCGAACTCCTCAAGCCCGCCCCGAAGCTCACGCGCGAACTCCAGCACATTGACTGGAACGACACCACCCGCCACATCTACAACCTCATCCGCGGTCTGTCTCCGTTCCCCTGCGCTTTCACGGAGCTTTGTCATTCTGAGCGAAGCGAAGAATCTGTCCAGCTCAAGATCTACTTCGGGGAAATGCGCACGGACCTCCATGCCACGCCCGGAACCGTTCTCAGTGACGGGAAGACCTACCTGGCCATTGCCACCGAGGACGGAGCCATCGCCATCACAGACCTGCAGCTCGCCGGCAAGAAGCGCATGGACGTCAAGT
>CAMODD010000022.1:0-24635 GCA_946611215.1 uncultured Bacteroidales bacterium
CAGGTTCAACACATAGGGAGCATTCTACGACAGGTTTTTGGAGCATACGTTATATATGCAGCGCGCGCACTGACTTCATCTTTAGGCTTGCTAGATTCTTGGCCTGAGAAAATGCAAAACAACCGGTTTTTTGTTTATATGTCGGTGGGGTATAACATACCCATCTGTGCAAAAACGGGCTTATTTGTAATCCTGGGTAGGCGATCGCATACCCACCCAAGCAAAAACGGCCCTTTTTGCCCACTTGGGTATGCCAGCCCAGCAAAGCACCTCCAGCCCAGAACAAAATCTCCGGCGGGTTGGACATTTCGTAGGATGAAATCGTTGTAATAGATTGAAACACATCTCTTTGCAAAGATTATAGATGATATGGTAAAAAAATTAGGTTGACTTTTTTGAAGTTCCTTTTTCGGACACGTTATTTTTTGGGGTAAAACGCCCCGTTTGCCATGTTTTTGGTATATATTTTTTGCAAAATCTGTAAATACTTTTCATCTTTGCAACGGAAAAGACCTGTGCAGCATGAAGTATTAAGTTTCTGCTTGAGCGGATATGTTGGCGGGGCTTTTTCTTTTTGTAGAACGAATAGATTATGTTCAAAATGGATATAGAAGTCAGTAAAAAGGTCGAATACCAGGCCCCTGAGGTGGAGATCGTCCGTCTCCAAAGTTCTCAGTTTCTCCTTCAGAGCCCCCTCCCTGGCCAGGTTGGCGGCGGCGGGATGCCCGGCGGGATACCCGGCGAGAATATCTTTTAACAGAACATCAAGTAACGGAATATGAACATGTTTTCGAAAGTATTGAGATTCATCCCGGCGGTCTCGCTTGCGCTGGGATTGGGCGCCTCCTGCAACCGGACGGAGATTTCCCCCACCCGGACGGATCTTCCCCGCACCTGGCAGGTGGCCATCAACGCCGGCCCCGAGGTCGGCACTCGCGCCGTGAGCGTGGGCGGCAACAACGGCCAGACGTTGTATACCAACTGGGACCAGGGAGACAAGGTCCGTGTGGTCAAAAGTGACGGAACCGCGTTGGAGCAGCTGACGGCCGATGTGAGCGCCGGTAATTCGGCCTATGCCACGCTGACCGGCACGCTGACGGGTACTTTCTCCGTTGGAGAGGCCGTCACGCTCTATTATCATGAAGCCAGTCTTGACTATACCGGCCAGAACGGCACCGTAAGCAACGTGTCGTCCAACTACAGCTTTTTGGAAGCCAGCTCCACTGTGAAGGAAGTGGACGCCCAAGGCGGCTTCCTCAAGATGAGCGATGCCGCTTTCAGCCACCGGCAGGCCTTTTTTCAACTGCGTTTTGTGGACAACGACAACAATCCGCTTCTGCTTGAGCGTCTGAGCATTTATGCCGATGGCGGGAAAGTGGTGTTGACCAGGCCACTGGGCTCAGACGCGACGTATGCGACGGCAGGTTTGCCGCTCACGATTGCCCCGGCCAGCGCAACGGATCAGCTTTTCTTTGCGCTTCGAGACGAGAACGGAGCATCGAATACATACCACTTCAAGGCCGTGATCGGCAGTGAAGAATACAGCATTGAGCGCGACTTGAATCCCATATCCGGACATTTCTATATGGGGACGGTCCAGATCAGCGGGGCCGGTACAGGCGGCGATTCGTTGAATGAAGTGTCCTTCACCATCGCAGATTACAGCAGTGGTGGAACGTTGAATTGGTAATAAGATCAGAACAATATGAAAATCAATCGATATTTGGGAATGGCTGTGCTGCTTGCCGTCCTGACAGGCTGTATGGCGGAGCAGGAGGTTCTCGTGCCGGAAACCAGCGCCTACACGCTCACGATTTCGGCCACCAAGACGAATGAAATGACCAAAGCGTTGGTGGAGGACACCGAACACGGCACGCTCTGGTCCAGATGGACGGCCGGAGATGTGGTAAGCGTATATAGCGGGGAAAACCTGCTGGGGACGCTCACGGCCCAGAGCAGCGGTGAATCCACCACGCTCTACGGAGAATTGAGCTACCCTCCTCAGGCCGATGACGAATTGCTGCTGAGCTGCCGAACTGGAGATTATGGGCAGCAGGATGGTCTGCTGAGCACCATCGCCGCCACTTGTGATTACTGCACGGCAACGGTAAGGGTCTCCAGCGTTTCCGGGCAAGCCGTCCGGGTAGAAAACCCTGCTGTCTTCACGAGCCAGCAGTCCATTGTGAAATTTACGCTTACCAACAAGGGCAATTCGGACAGTCGCTTGTCTGTCAAACCCTTCTACGTGGGCCTGGGCAACCGTACGCTTACGGTTACCCCCAATGCCGAAACGGACGTATTATATGTCGCCATCCCCGAACACTTTAACACGACAGGAGGAGATGATGCTCATACCGGAAAGAATATCAGCCTCACGGCCAAGGGATCCGACAACAAGAATTATACTTTAACCCGCAACGACGCCCTCCTGGAGAAGGGCAAGTTCTATCAGGTTAACGCATCTATGAACAAGGCCAAGATCCAGAGCGTGACCATCACCAACCTGGGCAGCCATTCTTCGCTGGTCCCTACCTATGTTCTTGGCGGTAAAAAAGTGGAGGAAGCAAGATGAAAAAGATACGTATCATACTCACGGCCCTGCTGGCCTTTGCAACCCTTTCGGCTTATGCCGCTGAACTCCCGGGTGGCGGTACATTGAAAAACCCGTACACGATTTCGAGCAAGAGTGACTGGAATACCTTCGTAGATAACCTTACCGAAGGAAAAAGCTATGAGGGGAAATACATCAAATTGACGGCCGATATCACCGTTTCAAAATTCGTTGATGACGGAGAAATTGGGCAGTTCGCGGATTTCAGGGGTGTCTTTGATGGAAATGGCCATTCCCTCACCGTGGATTTTAAGGCCAGATGCGCGTTTGTCTACGACTATAACGATTACTGCGCCCCATTCCGCTATGCGAGGAATGCCACCATCATGAATCTCCATGTCAAGGGGGAAATAGATGCAGATAAAGTGAGGGAAGGTGTGGCCGGAGTGGTTGGTTATTCCAAAGGTTATACCCGGATTATCAATTGCCGTAGCAGTTTAACACTCGATGCTCATGACGTCAATAATATCGGTGGCTTCGTGGGCCGTGTTCAAGACGGCGGAACGACAGAGATCATCAATTGCCTGTTCGACGGCATTATTTCAAGCGACCCCGATGAAAGCGGCGGCTTTGTAGGTTGGGCCGCATCCGATTCACACCTGTATATTCTGAACAGCCTTTTTGCGCCAACGGCGCTGAGCAATGACGATAGCAGCAACACTTTCTTCCGCAAAAAAACCAGCGCTTCGGCCATATTGGCCAATTGCTACTACAAGACAGTCTGGAACGATAAGCCCCAGACCGACCACGGGGCCATTGATGCGAGGACCATGTCGGATACTGATCTCCTTCGAGGCCTGGGTGGCGGATGGCATAGGGAAGGTAACAAGCTGGTCCCGAATTTCTTTAATATCTACACCGATTTGGTGGGTGCCGGCACGCAGGAGAGTCCTTATCTGATTGCTTCCGTCAATCATTGGAATGCGCTGGCATTCCGGATCCAAAACGGAGAATCCTTCAGCGGGAAGTACTTCCAGTTGTTGTCCGACCTGGCGGTGAACCTCCAGCTGGGCAGCGATGATTCCCACCCTTTCTCCGGCCACTTCGACGGCAAGGGACGCACCCTTACCTTTACCCGCACCGGTGCGGCCGATTACTGCGCCCCGTTCCGCTATGTAAAAGATGCGAGCATTAGGGATATCCGCATCGAAGGCACCGTCTATACAGACCATATGGATGCGTCCGGCCTGGTAGGCCTGGCAAACGGATTCCTTTCCCTGAACCAATGTTGGAGCAGCGTCAAGATAGACACCCGTATTAACGGAGATGGCACCCACGGCGGCCTTATCTCCCGCGTCGCGAAGACGGCTACCTCCATTACGCTCACCGATGTGCTGTTTGACGGCAAATTCCATCAGGGGAAGAGTACCAAAAACCCCAATGACAATGTCACTACCACCCACTGTGGCGGTCTGATAGGTTGGGCGTACACCCCGGTCACTTTTACCAACTGCCTATTTAACCCGGAAACGGTGACGATAGGGACCAGTGGTTCCCAAAAGATAGTCCGTTATGACAGCGGAGCCAATCCCATTTTCAACCAAACCCATTACATTACCTCCTGGGGGGCCGGCAATCAGGGAAGCGACGCTTCCGGGATGACCGCCGCCGCGCTGGTCAGCCAGCTGGGAGCCAATTGGGAGGAAGTCGGCGGCAAGGCGGTTCTCAAGCATACTGAGATGTCGGATTTTGCCGGGAAAGGCACCCAGGCAGACCCTTACCTGATTACCTCCGCAGCAGACTGGGCCATGATGGAGACCAAAAATACGGGCGAATCACCCTTCCCTGCCGGATGCTATTTCAAACTGACGGCAGACATTACCGTCACTACTCCGGCGGGAGCCCTACCAGAAAAGCCCTTCAACCATCATTTTGACGGAGATGGACATACGCTGAACCTGGATCTCACTACTGCGAATGCTGACTATACAGCCCCCTTTGGCTACATCCGGAATGCACACCTGAGCAACCTGGTCCTCACCGGCAGCGTGAGCACAACCGGTATGCGACCCTCCGGCCTGGTGGGCTTTGTACGGGTTAATAGTACCAATACCATTTTGAATTGCCGGAGCAGTGTGGCCATTTCTTCATCACGCAATGGGGATGTGGATGGCGGCGCTTTTGTAGGGACAGTCGAGTACAATGCAAGCATCAGCCTGACGGGCTGCGTTTTCACGGGAACCGTCGAGTATACGAACGGAGCTTACGAGGGTGGCGGCATGATTGGATGGGCAAGAAACGGAGCTAGTGTGAACCTGACCGACTGTGTCTTTGCGCCTGCGGCTTTCCATGCGAAAGCGGGAAGCACTCCGGCATCTAATTATTTGCTGGTCAGCGGTGATGTCTCCAGATCTGATGTCACGATATCCCGTGCATACTATAACCATGTAGCCTACAGCCAGGATGGAATAGATCCCAAACACGGATTCGACGCCGGTACCCTGCACGCCTGTGCCGTCAGCGTGGGCTCTGATCATGTGAATATCGAACCCTATGGTACTCCGACCGTTTATGATGTGGCCGGAATCACCCTGTACGACAGCCGCTGCTTCGTGCATGAGGGTGTGATCTATGGCTCGGGAGGAGGTTCGATTCAGCTTAATATCAACAGCGATGCCTATTCGGCCTTCATTGGCAAGGACGGTGAAGATAGTGCTCGCCTCTCCGGCGACGGGAGCCCTTACACCCTTACCTTCCACAACGCCGATGTAACCATCCAGGCCAATTTCGGCACCATCACCCTCTATGAGGACCGCGACAATACGGAGGTCCTGACGGGAGCGCATACGACCTCCAGTGTCGTCACGATGAACCGCACGATGCTTGCGGGTGTCTGGAACAGTTTCTGTGCGCCATTCAGTTTGACCGCGGAACAGATTACTGCTGTGTTCGGAGAAGGGACGGTTGTCAAGGCACTCAATACTGCCACCTTCGACGGCGAATCGGGCACGCTGATACTGGATTTCTCCACCGTCACCTCGATTACTGCCGGCCATCCTTACCTGATTATGATAGGCAATTCATCGAATGTGGTGAATCCCAACTTTGGCTCTGTTACCATTAATAAAGAAACTGTCACAACGGTTGGCACGGCAGCCAACTTCGTGCCGGTGTTCGGCATTATTAACGGCACCACCATCGACACCAGCCTGATAGGAAGCGACGAGAGCGTGCTCTTCATCGCCGGCGACGGCTCGCTGTCCTACCCGGACGCCAACGGCAACATCAAGGCCTTCCGGGCGTATATCAAAGTGAAATAACAGAAGATGCGACGGGTATAGTCCCGCATGGCGGGCAGATTCGTCAACAACGTAGTAAGGGGGGCCGACCCAGGGGGTCTGGGGGATTAGGCCCCCAGTCTATCGAAGATATTAGGCACAAAAAGAGCTGCGATGTCGCAGCTCTTTTTGTGCCCAGAGCGGGAATCGAACCCGCACGATATTGCTACCACAGGATTTTGAGTCCAGCGCGTCTACCAATTCCGCCATCCGGGCGTGGTGCGTCGATGAAGACGGAATGCAAATTTAAGGGAAAAAGCCGAATCTGCAAAATTATTGCTCGTCAATGCCCCGGCGGACGTCGTAAGCATCGGCAATGATGTGACGCTCCATCTGCTTGCGGGCTTTCTTGAGGGCCCAGAAGCAGCCGAGGAGGATGGCCACGGTGATGGCGCCGCCCAGTTCGGGAGTGACTTCGGCCGTCATGGCTACGGTGTCGTAGATGCCGTGGGCCAGGACAGGATAGAGCCACATCTTGAGATCGGCGAGCGGTGCACGATAGCGGTCAAAGTGGTTGAGGGAGTAGTAGTAACCCATGATGACGGCAAAGGCAAAGTGTCCGGGGATGGCCGTGAGCGAGCGGCCGATGCCAGTGGTTACCCATGCCGATCCGGACGCAAACAGGTACTCGATGTTCTCGAAGGCGGCAAAGCCCATACCCACACATACGGCGTACACAATACCGTCCATGCGCTCGTCAAAGTCACGGCACTTGCGAAGGAACAGCCACAGCAGAAAGAGTTTGGCCGTTTCCTCGGGAATGGCTGCCCCGAAAAAAGCCGTTCTGAAGGCGTCGGAAAGGCTGTGGATTTCCTGCGGGAACAGGCCCATCCGCATGGAAGGCATGGAAATGAGAAGGGAAGCGAACACCGAACCCCATCCGTAGAAGAAGGCTTTCACGATATTTTTCACGGGTTCCCGCTGCAATTTGTCCTGCTGATAGGTATAATACAGAAGAATGAGGGCGGGCAGTACCGCCAGTGCTATTACGTGGATCATGTCGCAAAAATACGGATTTTTCCCTTATCTTTGTAAGTTATGATCAAGGAATTGACGCATATTGCCGATATCAAAACGCATCTCTCCTCAGAGCCAGAGGTTTACGTGGTGTATGACCGGAACGTAGCGTGGGTAGTGAAGGACTTCCCCTGGAAGGCGCTTCCCATCGAGACGTCTGAGTCCCGCAAGACCCTGGAGACAGTAGAGGGGATTTGCCGATGGCTGGTGGAGCAAAACGCTTCCCGGAGTGCTCTCATACTCGCCGTGGGCGGCGGCATCACCACCGACATGGCCGGCTTTGCGGCCAGCATCTACAAACGGGGTATCCGCTACGCCAATCTTCCCACCACGCTCCTCTCGCAGGTAGATGCGGCCATTGGCGGAAAAACCGGCGTCAACCTGGACGGCTATAAGAATATGCTGGGCGCCTTCCTCATGCCGGAAGTCACCTTCATATCGGCCGATGTCCTTCGCACCCTCCCCCAGCGCGAGCTGCGCAGCGGCCTTGCGGAACTGCTCAAGACTTTTCTTCTTGCCGATGGTGCGGCTTACGAAAAAGCCCTTGCCGATGGCGCGACGCAGGAACTCATTCTGACGGCCGCCCGCATCAAGGAGGATATCGTCGGGCGCGACCCCTTCGAAAAGGGCGAGCGCGCGAAGCTCAACCTCGGCCACACGTTCGGCCATGCCATCGAGCATGCATCGGCCGGAAGCATCCCCCACGGGGAAGCCGTCGCCATGGGCATCATCCTGGCGGCCCGCTTTGGGGAAAACCTCGGGCTCAGCACCATCGGCCTGTCCCGTCGTCTGACGGCCGATTTCCAAGCCGTGGGCCTTCCCACAGACTGCCCTTATCCCATGGAAACATTGCAGGATGCCATGGCCAAGGACAAAAAAGCGCTGAGCGGCGGAAAAGTGAAATTTGTCATTCCCGTCACGCCCGGAGAAGTGGTTTTCCATGAAATGAATCCTTATGATCTGCACTTCGATACAAAATAAAGAACTCTCTGAGATTCAGGAGCTTCTGCCGCAGCTGGAGATGGCCGAGATCCGTCTGGACCGCTGCGCCCTGGAAGACGAAGACATTGACATTCTGTTCGGGGACAGCGACGTTCCGCTCATTGCCACCTGCCGCCTTTCGGAGGAATCGCAGGCCCCGGAGATTCTGGAGCGGGCCATCAAGGCCGGCGCCAAGTATGTGGACCTGGAGATGGAGGCTCCCGCCGCGGTGGGCCGACGCATCCGCGAAGCCTGCCGCGAGTACGGTACCGTGCTCATCCGTTCGTACCATAATTTTGAAAGCACGCCTTCCCGCGAGGTGCTCCTTTCCATCCTGGAGCGCGCCCGTTCCTTCGGGGGAGAGGTCGTGAAGATTGTGACCACCGCGTCGAAGGAGGCCGATAACGCCGTTGTCGCGTCGCTTTATAAGGAGGTCGATCCCGGAACGCTGGTGGCCTTTGCCATGGGAGAAGCCGGAAGAGCTTCCCGCCTGGAGGCCCTGAAGCTGGGTGCGCCGTTTACCTACGCTTGCCTGAGTCCGGAAGAAGCCGCTGCGCCCGGTCAGTGGACCGTGGAAGAAATGCGGCAGGCCGTGTATGGGGATTTCCGCTTTGTGAAAGCCACCGAAATGCCCATGCCTTCTTCCAAGAGCTTTGCTCAGCGGGCCATTATTGCCGCCGCGCTGGCCAACGGAACTTCGCATTTGAGCGGCTATTCTCCCTGTGGAGACAATGAGAGCGCCATTTCGGTCTCCAGAGCCCTTGGCGCGCAGGTTTCCGTGGAAGGTAACATAATTGTTATAACCGGAATTGGCGCAGCCCCGGGATGCCTCTCCCTGAGTGAATTACACACTGGAGAATCCGGTTTCCTTACCCGCATGATGATTCCGCTGCTGGCCGTCCTTTCCCCTGAACCAGTGCGCGTTACGGGAGAAAAAACCCTGCTGGAGCGCCCTCTGTCCGATGCTCACGACATCATGGCCGCCTACGGCATCCGCCTTTTCCCGGAAAGTAACAAAAACGTTAGCGAGGAGCGGAAGGCCGATTGTTACCTTCCCCTGAAAGTAGCCGGCCCGCTTATTCCCGGAAGGGCCGATATCTCCGGCAAAGGAGGCTCGCAGCTCATCTCCGGTCTTCTGGCGGCGTTGCCGCTGGTGGATGGAAAGTCAACCGTTTACGTACACGATCCCCGCAGCATCCCTTACCTGTTTATAACCGTGGATGTGCTTAAGAAGTTCGGCATCCGCATGAGCTCCGAGATGGAGGGAGATGACGAATTTCTGGAAACCCAGGACTGGAGCCTCTGCACCGGTCTCAATTTCCACGTGAGAGGCGGCCAGCGCTACAAGGCCGCAGACTTTTCCATCGAGGCCGACTGGTCCGGCGCCGCTCCCTTCCTGGTGGCGGGCGCCATCTTCGGTGATGTGGAAGTGACGGGCCTCGACACCACCAGCCTGCAGGCCGATATCTCCATCATGGACATCCTCATGCAGGCCGGCGCCAGCATGTCGCAGCTGGATGAGCCCACAGGCAGCATCCACATCAAGCGCGCACCCCTGAGCCCCTTCGAGGCAGACCTCAACAACTGCCCGGACCTCTTCCCCATGGTGGCCGTTCTGGCCGCCTTCTGCCCCGGTGACAGCCACATCCTGGGCGTGCAGCGCCTCCGGCACAAGGAAACCGACAGGGCATCGGCCATCCAGGAAATGCTGCTCCAGATGGGGGTCCCCGTCACTATCGAAGACGACGAAATGACCATTACGGGCATGGGCCTCACCCAGCGCCTCGCTACCGGTCAGCTTCTGAAGGGCGGGCATTACGCTTCCCACGCCGACCACCGCATGGTGATGGCCCTCAAAGTGGCCTCCCTGGGTGCCGACAGCCCCGTTATCATTGACGACGTAACCTGTGTGGCCAAGTCGTTCCCCCATTTCAACGAATTATTTGAAAAGCTATGAATACGTTTGGAAATAAATTCAGAGTCAGCATATTCGGTGAGTCTCACGGCCCCCGTATCGGCGTAACTGTAGATGGCGTCCTTCCCGGGATTCCCCTGAGTGAAGAAGACTTCGCCACAGACCTCGGGCGTCGCAAGGCCGGAGCCCTGGGCACTACTCCCCGCGTGGAGGATGACTTCCCCCAGATTGTCTCCGGCGTGTATGACGGCCACACCACCGGCGCTCCGCTCACCATCCTTTTCCGTAACGAGAACACCCGCAGCGAAGACTACGAGGGCTTCCGTGAGCATCCCCGTCCGGGCCATGCCGATTTCACCGCCAACCTCAAGTTCGGCGGCTTCAACGATCCCCGCGGCGGCGGTCACTTCAGCGGCCGCATCACGCTGGGCGTAGTGGCAGCGGGCGTCATCGCCAAGAAGATGCTCTACTTTGCCAAGTTCCACGCGCAGCTCGTAGAGGTGGGAGGTCTGGCCGATGCCACTGCATGGCCCGATGCCCTCAAGGCCGCCGAGGCCGAGGGTGATTCCCTGGGTGGAGTTGTGGAGTGCACGGTGGAGGGCCTTCCCATCGGCCTGGGAGAACCCTTCTGGAACAGTGTGGAATCCATGGTTTCCCATGCCGTGTTCTCCATCCCCGGCGTCCGCGGCATTGAGTTCGGAGACGGCTTTGCCGCTTCCCGCATGAAGGGCAGCGAGCACAACGACCCCTTCCCGGAGCACAAGTGCTGCGGTGGTCATCACCACGAAGAAGGTGAGGAGCACCACTGCTGCCATGGCGAAGGCGGCCACGAAGAGGGACATGAGTGCCACTGTCATGGTGAGCACGAAGAAGGGCATGAGTGCCAGTGCCATGGCGAACATGAAGGCGGCGAGCACCACTGCTGCGGCCGTCACAAGCGTCCTCAGCCCCCTGTGACCAACCATGCCGGCGGCGTCAACGGCGGCATCACCAACGGCAACCCGCTGGTGTTCCGTGTGGCTTTCAAGCCCACCGCCAGCATCGCCAAAGCCGGCATCCCCGGCCGCCACGACGTGTGCTTCGCTCTCCGCACCCCCGTCATCGTGGAGGCCATGGCCGCCATCGTGCTGGTAGACCTGGCGCTGTAGCCCCTCAGGACCTGCGCTGCGCCGTATCTTACTTCTTCAAAAAAAAAGCAGTATCTTTGTACGATATGTCTGAAGACAAGAAAATCATACAGGAATTTACCAGCGCAGAGTACAAGGAAGGCTTTGTGACGGACGTGGAGCAGGAGTTCATCCCCAAGGGATTGAACGAGGACATTGTGCGCATGATATCGGCCCGGAAGGAGGAGCCCGAGTGGCTGCTGGAGTTCCGCCTGGACGCTTTTCGCAAGTGGCAGGCCATGCCCCAGCCCGACTGGGCGCACCTGGATATGCCGCCCATCGACTTCCAGGATATCATATACTTTGCCGCACCCAAGAAGGACAAGGACCGTCCCAAGGAGATAGATCCCAAACTGGCCGAAACCTTTGACAAACTGGGTATTCCCCTCAAGGAACGGGATGTGCTGGCCGGCGTGGTTGCCGTGGATGCCGTATTCGATTCCGTATCCGTCACCACCACTTTCCGCAAAACGCTGGCAGAGAAGGGCATCATCTTCTGCAGCTTCTCCGAGGCCGTGAAAGAGCACCCGGACCTGGTACGGAAATACCTTGCCACGGTAGTGCCTTCCTCCGACAACTACTTTGCCGCCCTTAACTCGGCCGTCTTCTCCGACGGCTCCTTCTGCTATATCCCCAAGGGCGTCCGCTGCCCCATGGAGCTCTCCAGCTACTTCCGCATCAACGCCAAGGGCACTGGCCAGTTCGAGCGTACGCTCATCGTGGCCGATGAAGGCTCGTACGTAAGCTACATGGAAGGCTGCACCGCCCCCATGCGCGACGAGCAGCAGCTGCACGCCGCCGTGGTGGAAATCATCGTGGAGAAGGATGCCGATGTCAAGTACTCCACCGTCCAGAACTGGTATCCCGGAGATGCCGACGGAAAGGGTGGAATCCTGAACCTCGTCACCAAGCGCGGCATCTGCAAGGGAGAAGGCTCCCACCTTTCCTGGACGCAGGTGGAAACTGGCAGCGCCATTACCTGGAAGTACCCCTCCACCATATTAAAAGGAGACTACAGCAGTTCGGAGTTCTATTCCGTAGCTGTTACCAACAATCATCAGCAGGCCGACACCGGCACCAAGATGATTCATCTGGGCCGGGGCACCAAGAGCCGAATCGTCTCCAAAGGCATATCGGCCGGCGTGAGCGAGAACAGCTACCGTGGCCTGGTGCGCATGGGAAAGGGCGCCGTCAACGCCCGCAACTATTCCCAGTGCGACAGTCTCCTCATTGGCTCCAAGTGCGGAGCCCACACTTTCCCCGTCATCCAGAGCCAGCAGCCCACTGCTACCGTGGAGCATGAGGCCACCACCTCCAAAATCTCCGAGGACCAGCTGTTCTACTGCAACCAGCGCGGAATAGACCCCGAAGATGCCGTAGGCCTCATCGTGAACGGCTATGCGAGGGAAGTGCTCTCCCGCCTGCCCATGGAGTTTGCCGTGGAAGCGCAAAAACTGTTGCAAGTATCACTTGAAGGATCTGTAGGATAATGTTAGACATCACCCTTTTTGAACTCGCCGGACGTCCGGTGCTTCTCATAGACCTTATTTCCAGCCTGCTGGGACTCACCTGCGTGTTCCTGGCGGGCCGTAACTCCAAATACAACTTCTGGGTGGGCTACCTGTACACGGCCGCCCTGTTCATCCTGTTCTGGGACAAGAACCTCTATGCCAGCCTGCTGCTGCAGCCCGTCTCCCTGGGTATCAACATCCTGGGCCACTACCGCTGGACGCATCCGAGGGAGGAGGAACAGAGCTCTAAGGACAGCCATTCCCTCAAAGTGAGCCGGCTCACCCCCACCGCCATCTTTCTGTGTGTGGTGGGAACCTTTCTGGTAGCCGGTCTCTGGGGCTGGACGCTGGACAACCTCTTCCCCGAAGATCCCCACCCCTATCTGGACTGCATGGTCACCACCCTCATCCTCCTGGCCCAGCTCCTGAGCTCCCTCAAGAAGTGGGAATGCTGGATTGTGTGGCTCCTGGTGAACGTCTCCCAGATTTTCCTGCACCTGAGTGTAGGCAATGTATTCATGCCCATCGTGTGCGGCCTGTACCTTATCAACGGTCTGTGGTCGCTCTACACCTGGGTGAAACTGTATAAAAACGAGGCCTGATATGCTGCTTGAAATACACAACTTGCACGCCACCGTCGGTGACAAAGAAATTCTGAAAGGCATTGACCTTACCATCGGCAAAGGAGAAATCCACGCCGTGATGGGCCCCAACGGTGCCGGTAAAAGCACCTTGGGTGCCGTCCTCACCGGCCGCCCCGGCTACGAGGTTACGGAAGGTACCATATTATATAATGGTAAGGACCTTCTTGCCATGGCGCCCGAAGAGCGTGCCTGGGCCGGCCTGTTCCTGAGCTTCCAGTATCCCATCGAAATTCCCGGTGTCACCATCACCGCCTTCATGAAAGCAGCGGTCAACGCCAAGCGCAAGGCAAATGGCCAGGAAGAGATGAAAACCTCCGACTTCCTTCGCCTCATGAAGGAAAAGATGGCTTTTGTTCAAATGAAGCCGGAATTTGCCAAGCGAGAAGTGAACGTGGGCTTCAGCGGCGGCGAGAAAAAGCGCAACGAGATTTTCCAGATGGCCCTCCTGGATCCCACCCTCTCCATCCTGGACGAGACCGACAGCGGCCTGGACGTAGACGCCCTCAAGATTGTGGCCGATGGCGTGAACGCCCTCCGCAGCCCGGAGAAATCGGCCATCATCGTGACGCACTACCACAAGCTGCTGGAGTACGTCCAGCCAGACTACGTACATGTGCTCAAGGCCGGACGCATTGTGACAACCGGTGGCCGCGAGCTCATCGACGCCATCGAATCCAAAGGCTTTGACCAGTTCTAGTATGGGCCACGGACATTATATCGCCCCCGCAAAAGGACAGTACCAGGTAGCAGCCGGCGAGGTGCTGGAGCTGCAGTTTGTGGTGCTGCCCGGAGAATCCCGGGACATCGAGGTGACGGTGGACCTGTGCGGCCCGGGCGCCGAGGCTCATCTGAAGGGCCTGTATCTGTGCAAGGCCGACGAAAAAGTCAACTTCCGCGTAGTCATGCACCACAAGGCTCCCGGCTGCCACAGCACGCAGCTTTTCAACGGCATTGCCGGCGGCAGCGCCGAGGTAAACTTCGATGGCACCATCGTCGTGGCCCCCGACGCCCAGAAAACCGAAGCCTTCCAGGAAAACCACAACATCGTTCTCACGGAGACCGCCAAGGTAAATACCAAGCCACAGCTGGAGATTTATGCCGATGACGTCAAGTGCTCGCACGGCGCCACGGTGGGCCAGCTCAACGAGGACGAACTCTTCTACATGCGCTCCCGCGGCATCCCCGAGGCCGAAGCCCGTACCCTGCAGATGCTCTCTTTCCTGTCTCCGGTCATCCCCGAGGGACGGGAAGAAGAAATAGAAAGGGCTGTGCGCAGCTTGTAACACATGCGTGTGAAAAAGCTAAACATATGGGTTTTACTCGTGACGGCAGCCCTTGCCGCCTCCTGTATGGCGCCGCCCAAGACCGACCGAAAGGTAAAGAAACTGCTGGACGAGCTGGACGGCTTCCTGGCCACCCGCGAACTCTATGTGGCCAAAAAGAGCGACCAGCTCAGCGCTTACCGCAGGCTGATATCGGCCACCCTGGATCCCACCAGCCGTTACGAGCTGGCCATGATGGCTGCCTCCGACTATTTCCCTTTCAGCTTTGACTCCACGCAGGTTTACCTGAAAAACGCCCAATCCCTGGCCCTCCAGATCCGGGACCATGACCGCTATGACCAGGCTACTATTACGCTGGGCCACCTGTATGCCAAGGCAGGAAACTATTACGAGGCCAGCCAGATCCTGTATTCGCAGATTGACACGGCCGCCCTGTCGGTTCCCATGATGGAGGAGTATCTGTGGGTGCTATATGACTTCAGCAAGGATATGGCCGGCAATTCCGGCATGGTGGAGCGCTACTCCATCCCTCCTGCAGCACCGTTCCGTACCCGCCTTCTTACCCTGCTGCCGCACGAGTCGCCCCGTTACCGGGCCCTTCTCAGGGACCAGTTCATGGACGAAGGCCGTCTGGACCAGGCCGACAGCGTGAGCCGCCTGCTGCTTGCGGGCGTCAAGCCCGAGGACCGTGATTTCGCCATCCACGCGTTCTTCCAGTCGGAACTGGAGAATATGTACGACCATCAGTATGAACGTATGTACTGGCTGGTAAAGTCGGCCGAGGGAGATGTGGTGAATGCCGTGCGGGACTATGCCTCCCTCACCATGGTGGCCCAGCTCATCCTTCCCACCGACGTAGACCGCTCCTTCCGCTACCTTCGCATGGCGCAGGAAGATGCCATATCATATAACGCCAAACTCCGTCCCTGGCAGATTTCCCGTTTCCTCATGCAGGTGGAGGGCGCCTATCAGAAGCGGCAGGCGCGTGCTTCCCGCAGCAGCCAGGTGTGGGCCATCCTTCTGGCTGCCCTCACGCTGATTCTCTCGCTGGTGACCTATTTCCTCATTGCCCGCTCCCGCAAACTGACCAAGATGCGGGCGCAGCTGGAGGAAAGCAACACTTCGCTGGCATTGGCAAACGCTACCCTCAACGACCTCTATCACCAGATAGCCAAGGCCGACAAAGTGAAGGAAAAGTACATCCTGAGCTTCCTCCGCGGGCTGGCGGCGCAGGTGTCGGCCACCCGGGCCGAGGACAACCGCTTCCGCAACCTGCTCAAGCAGGGAAAGGCCGACCAACTGCTCAAGGAACTTTCCATCAGCGGCCGCAGCGAAAAGGCCCGTGAAGAGTTCTACGAGACCTTCGACACCACGTTCCTGGGTTTGTACCCCGATTTCGTGGCTCAGTTCAATGCCCTTCTGAAGGAAGAGGCACGGGAAACACCCGCCGACGGACGTCTTACCACCGAGCAGCGCATCTTCGCGCTCATCAAACTGGGCGTGGATGACAGCAAGGATATCGCCGGCATCCTGGACTATTCCCTGAGCACCATCTACAACTATAAGGTGGCTGTCAAAAATGCCGCCCTTCATGGCCGCGACAACTTCGAAGAAGCGGTCAAAAAGATAGGGAAGTAGCACATTTCCCTCTCTTTATTCACTACTTTATTCATTATTTAAAATAATTTAATTAACTGGAAATGCGACTATTATCTTTTCCTGGCCACTACTTTATTATTCCTATTCAAGGCGTCGATGCATTTTGCCAGTAATTTTGCATCAGACCAAGTGTCGCAACACAGTTTAACCAATAACCTAACGCAAACCAACTCTTAGCGTATGAAAAAAATTTTCACCTTAATCCTTTCTTTGGGATTGAGCCTGGTTGCTTTGGCGCAGGGTGTTACCTTTAAGGGTACAGTTCTGGACAATGCCAACCAGCCCATCGTGGGCGCTTTCATCGTCGAGCAGGGAACCGCCAACGGTACCATGTCCGGTGCGGACGGAGCTTTCTCCCTCCGCGTCAAGTCCGGTGCCGTCGTGGAAGTGACTTGCCTGGGCTATGAAAGCCGTCAGTTTACGGTATCCGCCGACCAGACACTGACCATCGTCCTCCAGGACGATACCCAGATGCTGGAAGAGACCGTCGTCGTCGGTTATGGTGTGCAGAAGAAATCGGTGGTGACCGCCGCCATTTCCAGCATCACCTCCGAGGACCTCAAGGCCACCGCACAGACCCGCGTGGACAATGTCCTGCAGGGTATGACCTCCGGTGTTACGGTTATCCAGAGCTCCGGTGCTCCGGATGCCGGTACGCAGGTGCGTATCCGCGGTATCGGTACCATCAACAACTCCGAGCCCCTCTACATTATAGATGGTCTCCCGGCCGGCAGCATCGATTTCCTGAACCCGAACGACATCGAGCGTATCGAGGTGCTCAAGGATGCTGCTTCCGGTGCTGTTTATGGTGCCCGTGCAGCGAACGGTGTCGTGCTCATCACCACCAAGAAAGGAGCCAAGGGTAAGGCCCAGGTTTCCTACAACTTCTCCTACGGTATGCAGAATTCCTGGCGCAAGCCTGCCGTTCTGAACGCGACCGAGTATGCCGTGATGATGAACGAAGGCCAGCTCAATGCCGGCAATGTCCCCATGTTCGACGACCCCTATTCGCTGGGTGAAGGCACCGACTGGGTGGGCGCCATCTTCGACAAGAACGCTCCCGTTGTGAAGCACGACCTCTCCGTGAGCGGCGGCAACGAGACCATGGATTACGCCGTCTCCCTGGGCTATGTATCCCGCAAGGGTACCATTGGCGGCCGCTTCGGCCGTTCCTTCAGCGACCGTATCACCTACCGCCAGAACGTGGGCTTCAAGGTGTTTGACTCATCGGCCACCCGCAGCTTCCTGAACAGCCTCAATGTGCGTACCAACCTCACGTACGCCAACATCAGCGGCGCCGGTATTTCCACCAACTCCGAGTACGCTTCCCCGCTGGGATCGGCCATCGGCATGTCTCCCCTGGAGACCATCCTGGCCAGCGAAGAGGACGAGGCCCGGTACCGCACCATGTACGAGAAAGGCTACCCTTACATCATCCGTGATGCACAGGGCCGCGCCTACACCATTGCCGATGCCGGTACCTACAACGAGCAGGTGAACCCCATCGCCGACCTGGACCGTCCTACCGGTTCCACCATCACCAACAAGTTCGTGGCCGGTGCACAGGCCGAGCTCCAGATCTGGGACAACCTCAAGGTCCGTTCCTCCGTTTCCCTGGATCTGGCCTACGTGGACTACCACGGTTACACACCCCAGTACTTCCTTACTTCCAAGAATTATAAGTACGACACCATCACCGAGACCAAGCAGTACGACAAGGACGGCAAGGAATCCATCATCGAAAAGATCAACTATGGTTCCAGCGCCTCCCAGAGCAACAGCAAGTACTTCACCTGGCAGGTAGAGAACGTTCTCACCTACGACAAAACGTTCGGCAGGCACGGTATCAGCGCCGTGGTGGGCCATACGCTTTTCCGCTCCACCAGCGCCGAGGTAGGTGCCGAGGCCAATGGCCTGCGCTATCCCGACGATCCCTGGAAGATCTCCGTGAACAATACCATCGGCCAGCGCGTGGACGGTGACCGCAACGGCTGGGGCCGATGGAATTCCATTCCTTACAGCCTCCTGTCCTACTTCGGCCGCGTCTCCTACAACTTCGATGAGCGCTACATGGCCGAGGTTACCCTCCGCCGCGATGCCTCCAGCCGTTTCGGCCCGGACAACAAGTGGGGTACCTTCCCTTCCTTCTCCCTGGGCTGGAACATCAAGAACGAGGCCTTCATGAAGAATGTAGACTGGGTGTCCACCCTCAAGCTCCGCGGTTCCTGGGGTATCAACGGTAACGACCGCATCGGTGATTTCACTTATGCCGTTTATGCCAACCCCGGCAACAACTACGCATTCGGCAGCGGCGCCACCGCCAGCGAGACCATCACTATAGGCACCAAGCCCAGCGGCCTTGCCAACCCGAACGTGAAATGGGAGCAGTCCATCCAGACCGACCTGGGTCTCGAGACCGGCTTCCTCGGAAACCGCATTACTGCCACCGTGGACTTCTATAACAAGCTCACTTCCGGCATGCTCATGGCCATGGCCGTGCCTTCCTATGCCGGCGACTCCGCCCCTATGGGCAACGTGGGCAACATGGTGAACCGCGGTGTCGAAATAGACCTGGCTTACCGTGACCATGTGGGCGACTTCCACTATAAGGTAAGCGCCAACGCTACCTACAACCGCAACAAACTCACCTATCTGGGCGACGACGCCACGTTCCTCAACGGCTCCAGCCACAAGATTGGCCAGCTCAGCCGTGGTATCGTGGGCATGCCGTTCCCTTACTTCTACGGTTACAAGGCCGACGGCATTTTCCAGAACCCCGCCGAAGTCGCTGCCTACGTGAACGCAGACGGTGCCCTCCTGCAGCCCAAGGCCGAACCCGGTGACGTCCGTTTCGTGGATGTAAACGGTGACGGAACGCTGAACGACGCCGACCGCACTTACATTGGAAAGGGTATTCCCGACTGGAGCTTCGGTATCACGCTCTCCGCTGAATACAAGGGCTTCGACTTCTCCATGCTCCTGCAGGGCGTAGCCGGTATCCAGGCTTTCAATGTAACCCGCCGTACCGACCTGTACTATATCAACCTTCCCAAAACCATCCTCAACCGCTGGACCGGCGAAGGCTCCACCAACCGTTATCCCCGCTTTGTCTTTGACAGCGCCAACGAGAACTACCGCGTGTCCGACCTCTGGGTAGAAGACGCCTCCTTCCTGCGCGCCCGTAATATCCAGCTGGGCTACACCCTTCCGGCCAAACTCACCCAGAAGGTCAGGATCGCCCGTCTGAGAATCTATGCCCAGGCCGAGAACGCCTTCACGCTCACCCGCTACACGGGCTGCGACCCCGAGGTGACCGGTGGCAACGGCTTCTCATCCGATGCCGGTATCGACCGCGGTGTATACCCTCAGGCCCGCACCATCACCTTCGGCCTCAATCTTAACTTCTAAAATGAATCCAGAGATGAAAAAGATATATCTTGCCCTGAGCGCCGCCGCGCTGCTCCTTGTCTCTGCCTGCTCTACGGACTTCGTGTCTCCGAAGCACAACAGCTCCGAGCCTCTGGCCGACTATTTCAACAGCGAGGCCCGCATGTCCGAAGGCCTTACGGCCGCCTACGACCCGCTCAACTGGTTTGACTATGCCTTTGGCCAGTACGACGCCCTTCACCTGGTGAACGACATCATGGCCGACGACATGTATGCCGGCGGTTCCAACGACGGTGACCAGCCCATCCTGGTCAAGACCCACTACTATACGCTTACCCCCACCGAGCAGCCCAACCAGATCTGGACCGTGTGCTACTCCGGTATCAACCGCGCCAACACGGTCCTGGAATATGTGGACGGAGTGCCCGGCATGTCCGAGGACAAGAAGACCCTCTTCAAGGCCGAGGCCATCACCCTGCGCAACTTCTACTACACCCTCCTGTGGAAGTACTGGGGCAACATTCCTTACTATGAGGAGAACCTGAAGGCTCCCTACTTTGGCGAGCAGCTGGGCCACGACGAGGTGTATGCCAAGATTGTCGCCAGCCTGGAAGAGGTCATCGGCCTCAATGTCCTTCCCATGAAGGCTGCCGTGGGCAGCGAGGGCCGCGTCACCAAGGCCATGCTCTACATGCTCTACGCCGAGGTTGTCATGTACCAGAAGGACCAGTCCCGTTACCAGACCGCCCTTAACTACATGAAGGAAATCATCACTGGCCATCAGTATTCCCTCGTCAGCGATTTCGCCTCCATCTGGCTGGAGTCCGGCGAATGGGGCACTGAGTCCATCTGGGAGATCAACTACATCTCCGAAGGCGGCGTCCGCAGCTGGGGCAACTCCATCGCCCTGGGCGGTGAGGTGTTCTCCGTGCTGTGCGGCATCCCCGCCGAGAAAGGAACGGAGTTCCAGGAAGGCTGGGGCTTCGGCACCATCGCCAAGAGCGCCTACGACATGTATGACGACACTGACATCCGTCGCGACGGCGGTATCCTGAACTTCGAGGCCTATGCTGCCGCCCACCCGGGTGCCCAGTATACCCCCCGCTGGCAGGACACCGGTTACTTCAACCTCAAGTATCTGCCCTACAAGGGCGGCAACCACGGTTACCTGGCCGACGATAACCTCAATTACGGCAACAACTTCCGCTACTACCGTTATGCCGAGACCCTCCTGAACGCTGCCGAGCTGAGCAGCCTGCTGGGCCAGGACGGCTCCTCCTACCTCAAGGAAGTCCGTGACCGCGCCCACAGCCAGGACACCGGTACCAGTTACGACGACATCATCGAAGAGCGCCACAAGGAGTTCGTGGGTGAAGGCAAGCGCTACTGGGACCTCGTGCGCAGCGGCCAGGCCGCCGATGTACTGAAGGCTGCCAACCACGAGTACCGTACCAACGACTGGAACGAGTCCAAGAAATACTGGCCCATCCCCCAGTCGGAAATTGACAAGGATCCCGCTCTCAAACAGAACGACTATAAATAGCAGATATCATGAAAAACATCTGGAAATATATTGCCGTTGCAGCAGTGGCCGCCTTTACGGGCGCCTGCACTCCCCACTATCCGGAGCTTGTGCCGTCGGCCGTACCGCAGGCCAGCGACCTGGATGTGAACATCAGCGTGGACCAGGAGACCAACTATGTCACCTTCACCGTGAACAATCCCGGTGTGGTGCCCGTGTGGATCTTCGGAGACCAGCTGGTGGACGGAAAAGCCAACAAGAAATACTCCTATCCCGTAAACGGCCTCAAGCTGCGCTTCCGTGCCGCCGGCGAATACTCCGTTGAGGTAAAAGCCTACAACCGGAGCGGTATCTCCGAAGGTTCTCTCCTGAAAACCTTCACCCTGGAGAACACGTACCGCGATCCCTTTGATCCCAAGCCTTACATCCGTGCCGTCAGCGGCGGCGCCTCCCAGAACTGGGTATGGAACAGCACCGTAGACGGTCACTTCGGCTGCGGCCCCAGCCTGGACGCCCCCAAGGGCTGGTGGTCCTGCGAAGCCAACGGCAAGGCCGGCTTCCTCTACGACGACATCATGACCTTCGACTCCGAAGGCAACTACACCTTCGATCCCGTGGATGGCCAGGCCTATGCCAACAAGGGCTCTGAATTCAAGCCCGAGGCAAAGACCGGCGACGAGGACTACCTCTTCCCCGTGGAGAAGGCCACGACCAAGTACACCTTCGAGAACAACTGGAACGATGCCGGTATCGAGGAAATCTACCTGGTGCTGGACGAAGGCAGCGTGCTGTCCTATGTGCCCCACAAGAGCCTGGTGGAAGAGCCCCGCTTCCTGGTGACGGAGAGCAAGACCTCCGAAATGAAGAAGAAACTCCAGCTCGCCGCCTTTGTGAAGACTCCCGACAATCCCGACGGTATTGCCTGGTACTATGAATTTGTACCCGAAGGCTCTGTGGCCGGTGCCGATGACCCGCTCTTCGGCAAGGAGAGCAAGACCTGGGTGCTGGACAACGAGACCCAGGGCTACATGGGCTGCGGTCCCAGCCTGGCCGATCCCACCAGCTGGTGGAGTGCTGTCCCTCACGACAAAGACGCCTGGGGCGTTACCGACGATGAACTCACCTTCTTCAAGGACGGCAAGTACATCTTCGATCCCGGTGCAGACGGAGTCGTCTATGTGAACAAGGGCTCTGGCTACCACCCCGAGCTGCTCACCGGAGACGAGGACTACAATGCCCCCGCCGACAAGCAGGAGTCTACCTATACGCTGGGCTCCGACGCAAACGGCGACTACATTGAGTTCCCCGCCGGCATCCTGTACGGCTATGTGGCCTCCCCGGATGTCATCAACGACCAGCCCAACCGCCTCTATGTGAAGGAACTCTCTGCTACCAAGCTTGTTGTGGTAGCCAGCTTCGATGGCATTTCCTGGCAGCTGATCTACCGTCCCAAGGACGGCCAGGTGGACGATAAACCCGCTTCCCTTGCCGAGGCCCTCGTAGGCTCCTGGACCTGGGATGCCGATGTCAACGGCCACTTCGGCTGCGGCGAGAACCTCGCGAATCCCCTGGGCTGGTGGAGCGGCGAAGCCCACTGCAAGGACGACGCTTCCATGTACAACGATGTCATGACCTTCACGGCCGACGGCAAGTACACCTTCGATCCCGTGGACGGCAAGTCCTACATCAACAAGGGTGTGACCCTGTTTGAGAGCCAGAAGGCCGGTTCCCCCTACGGTGACGACTTTGACATCAACGTGGAGAAGGTGACCGTGGACTACACCCTGGACGAAATAGACGACTATGAGGTCATCAAGCTGGCCGATGGTGCCATGTTCTCCTACATCCCTAACGATGACTTCATGGACGACATGACTCTCTATGTGAGATCCTACACCAAGGACCAGCTCGTTCTCATGAGCTACACTCCTACCGGCAACGACGGTGGTTCCATTGCCTGGCAGTTTATTCTGAAACGCGTTACTACGAATGAATAGTTTTTTGAGGAAAGGGTTGCTGCTGCCGCTAGCGGCGGCAACCCTTTTAATTACCGCTTGCGGATCGAAACCGGCGCAGCCTGCGCAGGAGGGGAGCGTAAACGTTAACCCTTCCAGCCTCTCGCTCTCCGACGCTGCCGTCACCGAGGTAGTCACCGTAATCTCCGACTGTGACTGGGGCGTCGCTTCCGGCAACAAGGACTGGTGCACGGTGTCGCCCTCCGGCGGCACGGCCGGTACCACCCCCGTTACGGTGAAAATCAGTGAAAACAAGGGTTACGACACGCGCAGCACCCTCCTTACTTTCCGCTATGGCGGCAAGAAGCTGGAAGTGCCTGTATCCCAGACCGGCAAGCAAAAGCCCGAGACACCGGAAACCCCGGAAGGGATTACCGTCCCCGAAGGCTATGAGCTGGACTGGAACGAGGAATTCGACACTCCCGGCAAGCCTTCCCTCTCCGACTGGTGGTACGAAACCGGCGGTGGCGGCTGGGGCAACAACGAGATCCAGACCTATGTGGCCAGTACCAAGGACGGCCAGGATCTTTGTTATATCGCAGATGGCAAGATGACCCTCGAGGCCCGCAAGATAGGCGGTGCGGTCTATTCCATCCGCATCAATACCAAGAAATACTGGAAATACGGCTGGTTCGAGGCCCGGCTCAAGGTGAGCGACGTGCCCGGATCCTGGCCGGCCTTCTGGATGATGCCGCAGAACTTCCAGACCTGGCCCGGAGACGGCGAAATCGATATCATGGAATACGCCATCTCCACCCAGGGCAAGAACAAGTCCTCCTCCAGCATCCACTGCGGCGCCTTCAACTGGCCTGCCGGCACCCAGAAAACGCATGTAATGCCGGTGAATAACGCCGCTTCCGAGTTCCATGTGTATGCCCTGGAATGGACGGCCGACTATATGAAATTCTATGTAGACGGCAACCTGCACATGACCTTCGCCAACGACGGCAAGGGCTATTCGCACTGGCCGTTTGACAATCCTTTCTACCTTAAGTTCAACCTGGCTTACGGTGGAAACATGGGCGGTCAGACGGACGATGCAAAGCTCCCGGCCCTGTATGAAGTGGACTATGTCCGTGTATTCAAGAAGAAATAATTAGAAGAGATGAAATATATCCTGAACCTGAGCCTTGTGGCGCTCCTCTTTGCTGTCTTCTCCTGTGACGGGAACAAGACCGCCGGTACGCTGGGTGCCAGTGATGAGGTGGAATCCCGCGTGGAACGCATTCTCTCCGAGATGACGCTGGCCGAGAAAATCGGCCAGATGAACCAAGTGTCTGCCGGCGGGGAAGTGAGCCAGTATGCCGATGCCCTCCGCAAGGGACAGATCGGCTCCATCCTCAACGAAGTGGACCCCGCGAAGATCAACGAGTTCCAGCGCATTGCCGTGGAGGAATCCCGCCTGGGTATTCCGCTCCTGGTGGGCCGTGACGTGATTCACGGCTTCCACACCGTTTTTCCTATTCCGCTGGGCCTGGCGGCTACCTTCGACCCCACTCTGGTGGAAGAAGGAGCCCGCGTAGCCGCCGTTGAGGCTACCGCCCAGGGCGTGCGCTGGACGTTCTCGCCCATGCTGGACATTGCCCGCGACCCCCGCTGGGGCCGTATTGCCGAGGGCAGCGGTGAAGACCCCTACCTGGATGCCC
>CAMODD010000023.1:0-24315 GCA_946611215.1 uncultured Bacteroidales bacterium
GATGGCCATGGAGCCATCCTTTATTCGTATAATCTCACTACAACCGGGTATATGGTATTGCGTTCCAGGCGCTCCATCTCTACCCGGTACTTGACCCGCTCTCCAGGCTCCGTATGATAGGTATCGGAGTGATACTCTGCCTCTATATCCACAAAAGTGCCCGGGGCACAGTTTTCCAGCACATAGAGGCTCACCGCACCGCCGCCAGGGCGGTTCAGGTCTTCCACTTCCCCATAGCGCTTTGTAAAGCCTTCGTAGAACGTATCCAGTGCCTCGCTTCCGGGGAAGAGGGTGGCAGATGACGGACAGTGCCCGATACTCACTTCTACCACCTTCACAAAGACATCGGCCGGCAGTGCGCTCCGGTCCATCCGGACATCGATGCGGGCCATGAGCCGCTCCAGCGGAAGAATCATCCGGGCCGATGGAAGTACGTCCTCCAGAATGGCCACCATGGGCATACCGTGGCTGTACTCGTCTGGGTAGGCCAGGTGAGCCCGGAAAGCGCGTGCTTCCTCCAGAGAGGAAATCGGAAGCGCATATCCCATGTTGGCAACGGCTACAACCGTATAGGCAACGTCTTTCAGGAGCCGTACCGGATACTCCCCGGAGCCGCGCACAAACGCCTTCTCCTCCAAATCGCCGAAAGGATTGAAGACAAAGAGGTTGTAGTCTGACACCCATGCTTCGTCCGGGTTAGCTGCACGCGTTTCGGGAAGGCATTCGCCCGCCTGGAGGATGAGAGTCGAGAAGGTAAAAACGTTAGTATCAGGTTCCCTTCGCGTGCAGGCAACCAGGACTAAAAGCAGAAAGAAAGAATATCTATTCATCATAAGAGAGGAATTCAGCCGTCAATGGTTCTTCCCGTTTCCAGGGAACTGTTTGGGTTTCCAACAGCACCGTACCGCTCTCTACCGGAACGTCGGGCTCCGGAGAGCCTTTGCGCAATAGGGTAAGGTCCAGTTCGTACGTTTCACCGGGACACAAACCGGGAAGCGGCACGGGATAGTAGCATACATCCTCTCCCACGCGGCCGGCCAGAACCAGCCGGAGTTGCTTCGAGGGATAACAGTAGAAATCCCGCCGGGGATAGATGCGCGTTTCTCCTATGTCTCCCACACCGTCCTGAAGGAGCATTTCCGGGAAAGGAAACTGCCTCACAGCCACACTGTCCGGATAGCCTGTATTCACCCAGGAAAGAGCCCTGGGTGCTTCTTCCCCTCCCAATGGCAGGCACTCGGTGGCTGCATAACCCAAAAACAGCGAAGCGTTGAAAAAGGGAGTGCCTGCGTAGGGACGGGTGTCAAACTGCGCCGATACAGACCTCAGCCGTATCTTGACGAGCATGGGTTTCAGGGAAAGAGTGGCCTGCCGGTCAGGGGCGTCCTCCACCAGGAGTTCGCCAGCCATCAGCGGGTTCTGAGGAGAATCTTTCTTCAGGGAAAACTGCACTTTGCAAAGTTCTCCATACGTACGGACATCGGCCCAGTCTTTCCGCGAAGTGAAAAGCCCGGCAAGCGCAACCAGGCGGCGCGGGCCACGGGTAGAAAGGCCAAAGACCGGTTCCTCTCCCACGACGGGTATCTTCTGGTATGAATCCAGCCTGCAAGGGTCTGTAGTGTCAAAACAAAACAAATCCACAGTACTGTTTATTGGATATTTTGTCCTTTGTATGTATATTTGTGATTCCCGCGCGCGAGGCATTTGCTCCCGCACGGAGCACGAAGAAAACAAGGCCGGAAAAGACCAGATGCAGGTCAAGGTTGTCGCAGAAACGCAACGCGCAAGCATGCGCAGCAAGAATAGATGTAGAGAGTTCCGGCCTGTTAGTTTTCTTCGGTTCATGTCAGTGTCCTTTAAGGGTCACCGGCAAAACTATGGAAGGTAGATTGCAATAGCAACCACTGGCTAAAAAAAAGATATGTTTTAGCCGGTTTTTGAGCAGAAATTTATGTTTTAGCCATAAAAGCGGCTAGAAAAAAAATATTTGTATGATATTCAGGAGCCTGTTTTACCCTACCCGAGACCTTATCCCCATCCTGGAACGCCAGGCAGACCTCCTCTGTGACAGTTCCCGGCTGTTCTGCGAAATGCAGCTTACCCTGGACGCTGAGATCTGGAAGAAAAATTTTAGCGAAATGCGCAACCTCGAGCACCGCGGAGATGCTCTTCTGACAGAATTCTGCGAAGAGATTTCGCACATCTCGCTGGGCCCGGGCGTACGCCGGGAGCTCACCACCGTTTCCATGGCCATGGACGACTTTCTGGACGTGCTCAAGGACAGCGCCAACGCCCTCAACATTTACAAACCTGCCAAGATTGATCCGCAGCTGCAGGAGCTCTCCCGCATTGTGGAAGACGAGGCCAAGGCCATCCGGCAGCTTATTCCCCTGCTCCGGGGTATCAAGAAGAACACTACGGCCATCACCTTGCAGGCCGACCGCGTCACCGAGCTGGAGCATGACGCCGACGAAGCCTACGAAAGCTACGTGGGTTACATCTTCTCTGAAGAACCCGACATGCGCGAAATGACCAAGTACAAGAACCTGGCAGAGCTATACGAAAAAGCCACGGACTCCGGAAAGCACGTGGCCGACTGTGTGAGAATTCTGGTGATGCGCTTCTTCTAAAGGGAAGCCAGACACTTTTTCAAAGAATCCGTCCAATGGGGTATTTCCATCCCCAGGGCGGATTTTATTTTGCTCTTGTCCAGTACGGAATAGGCGGGCCGATGCACCTTCGAAGGGAACTCGCCGCTGGTGCAGGGCTGGATATTGCAGGCGACATGGCCGGCAAGTTCAGCAATCTTTTTGGCGAATTCGTACCAGGTGCACTCGCCTTCATTGGTATAATTGAACGTGCCCTCAAGGGCAGTTCCAAGGAGCTTTACGATGACTTCAGCCAAATCTCCGGCATAGGTGGGAGTGCCGCGCTGGTCGTCCACCACCTTGACGGACGGTTTCTCGGAGGTGAGGCGGAGCATGGTCTTTACGAAGTTCTTGCCGTATTCGCTGTAGAGCCAGGCCGTACGGATGATGATATGGCGGCAGCCGATACGCCGGATGGCCTGTTCGCCGTCCAATTTAGTAAGGGCATAGGCGCCCTGCGGAGCCGGCTCCTCGTCTTCGGGGATGGGAGCGCTGTGGGGCTTTCCGCCAAAGACGTAGTCGGTGGAGATGTGCACCAGCAATCCGTCAACCTCCTTCATCGCCACCGCCAGATTCTCCACCGCCTCTGCATTCAGCTTTTCTGCCAGATCATAATTATCCTCCGCCCCTTCCACATTCGTATAGCCAGCACAGTTCACAATGACATCAATCCCCTGCGACTGCACCATGGCCCTAACGGCCGAACGGTCCGTAATATCCAGCTCCGCCACATCCGTAAACACCCACTCGAATGAATTGACAGATTCTTCGCTTCGCTCAGAATGACAATCCTTGCGCGCAGGGTTTGCGATAATAGCACGTAAACTATTACCTAACTGACCATTGGCGCCTGTTACAAGGACCTTCATAGCGCGTAGTAGTCTATGGAATAATCAAAGAGGTCGTCCGACTGGGAAAGCAGCGGATGATGCATATCCTTCTCGGAAAGGATGATGTCGGAAGCAGGGACGCCCCAGTCGATACCCAGGGCAGGGTCGTTCCAGGCGATGGCTGCCTCGGACGAAGGTTCGTAGAAGCGGTCGCACTTGTACTGGAACACCGCCTCTTCGCTCAGGACGGAGAAACCGTGCGCAAAACCGCGCGGGATGAACATCTGCCGATGGTTCTCTCCACTGAGTTCACAGGCCACATACCGGCCAAACCAGGGAGAGCCCACGCGGACATCGACCGCTACGTCCAGCACCCGCCCGCTCACTACGCGAACCAGTTTTCCCTGGACGCAGCGTCCCTTCTGGAAGTGCAGGCCCCGCACTACGCCGTATCGGCTCTTGCTCTCGTTGTCCTGGACAAACGCCACGTGATGGCCCAGCGCGGCGTCCAGGTCCCGCTGGCTCCAGCTCTCGAAAAAATAGCCTCGGGCATCCCCGAAAACGCGGGGTTCCAGGATGACGACACCGGGGATGGAGGTTTCAATTACGTTCATGAGCACAAAGATACAAAATATATTAATGGGAAAATTCCCTATTTATGCGTAAATTTGTAGACTTTATTAGTAAGATTTGTGACATGCTGGATATAGAGAAATTTATAGCCAAGAACGTTACCGGCCGGGAGGAGAGTTTCTTTGTCCATGACCTGGAAGCCCACAGCGCACAAATCCGCTCAGAGATAGCGGGGAAAAAGGTGTGCGTCATTGGCGGCGCCGGTTCCATCGGCAGCGCATACATCAAAGAACTGGTCAAGTTTGGCCCCGCCTCCCTTACGGTGATAGACCTCAGCGAGAACGGCCTGGCAGAACTCACCCGGGACCTCCGGTCCACCGCCGGCCTCACCATGCCGGAGGAATATCGCACCTACGCCCTCAGCTTTGCTGACCCCATCTTTGCCCGCATCTTCCGCGAGGAAAAAGGCTTTGACATTGTGGCCAACTTCAGCGCCCACAAACACGTTCGCAGCGAAAAAGACAAGTATGCCGTCCAGGCACTTCTGGAGAACAACGACATCAAGGCCGCAGGCCTCATGGACCTCCTCTCGGAGTTCCCTCCCAAACACTTTTTCTGTGTAAGCACCGACAAAGCGGCCAATCCTGTCAACGTCATGGGCGCCAGCAAGCGCATCATGGAAGACATCATCATGGCCTACAAAGACCGTTTCAAAGTAACCACGGCCCGTTTTGCCAACGTGGCCTTCAGTAACGGTTCCCTTCCCGACGCCTGGATCCAGCGTCTTCGCCGCCGTCAGCCGCTGGCAGCCCCGAAAGACGTAAAACGCTACTTCGTTTCCCCGTCAGAGAGCGGTCAAATCTGCCTCATGGCCTGCATTCTGGGAAAGAGCGGAGAGATTTTCTTCCCACGCCTCAAGGAAAGCCAGATGAAAACCTTCTCCGAGATTTGCGACGCCTTCCTCGTAGAAAACGGCCTCGTCAAGAAAGAGTTTTCCTCGGATGCCAGTGCACGCGCCTTTGCTGCCGCCATGCCGGAGGGAAGCCGCGAATACCCTATCGTCTACAGCCTTAGCGACACCACCGGAGAAAAAGACTTCGAGGAATTCTACGTTCCCGGAGAAAAACTGGACCTTGAACGCTTTGCTTCCCTTGGCGTCATTCTGGAGAGCCCCCGCAAGAGCGCTCCAGAGGTAAAGGCTTTCCTGGAAAAGCTGGAAACCCTCTTTGCCAACCCCGCCTTCACCAAGGAAGAAGTGGTAGACGCCATCCGCGGCTTTGTTCCCAACTTTGTCCATGAGGAAAAAGGGAAGAACCTGGACCAAAAAATGTAACTATGGAATTCAAAGAAATCACAGACTTTGTTCATGACCTTTACGCAAACCGGGATTTCGTTCCCCTGAGCGTTCCCCTGTTTGCCGGTAATGAGAAAAAATACCTGGAAGAGTGCATAGACACCACCTTCGTTTCCAGCGTAGGACCCTTCGTAGACCGTTTTGAGAAAGACATAGCCTCCTACACCGGCGCCGCCCGTGCCGTTGTCTGCGTGAGCGGAACCAACGCCCTGCACATGTCTCTCCTGCTTTCGGGCGTGGAGAGAGACGACGAAGTGCTCACCCAGGCCCTCACTTTCATCGCAACCTGCAACGCCATCAGCTACATCGGCGCGCATCCCGTATTCCTGGATGTAGACCGGGAAACCCTGGGACTTTCCCCCACCGCCGTACAAAGCTGGCTCGAGAATAACGCCGAGCTCCGCAAGGGCGGCTGCTTCAACCGCCGCACCGGCCGCCGGGTGAAAGCCTGTGTCCCCATGCACACCTTCGGCCATCCCGTCCGCATCAAGGAACTGGCTGCCATCTGCAAGGAGTGGAAAATCCAGCTGGTGGAAGATGCCGCCGAGAGCATCGGCAGCCTCTACGAGGGACAGCATACCGGCACGTTTGCCCCCATCGGCGCACTCAGTTTCAACGGCAACAAAACCATCACTACCGGTGGCGGCGGCATGCTCCTGTTCCAGGACGCCGCCGTGGGAGAGCACGCCAAGCACCTCACCACACAGGCCAAAATTTCCCACCGCTGGGAGTTCCGCCACGACGAAGTAGGTTACAACTACCGCATGCCCAACATCAATGCCGCCCTGGGCTGCGCTCAGCTGGAGAACCTGGACCGCTACATTGAGAGCAAGCGCGGCATTGCCGCCGCCTATGCCCGTTTCTTCCAGGACATGCCGGGCGTGCAGTTCTTCACGGAACCCAAAGGCTGCCGGTCCAACTACTGGCTCAACGCCATTATCCTGGAAGACCGTACCGCCCGTGATGAGTTCCTGGAGTTCAGCAACGACCATGGTGTCATGACGCGTCCCGTGTGGGAGCTCATGAATCGTCTTCCCATGTTCGAGCACTGCGAGAATGACGGTCTCGCCAACTCCATTTGGCTGGCCGACCGCATTGTCAATATTCCCAGCAGCCCCAAGTTATGAAAACCATAGCCGTCGTCACCGCCACCCGGGCCGAATACGGCCTTCTTCGCAGAACCATAGAGGCGCTGCGGGAAGAGCCCTCTTTTGACGTCCGGCTCATCGTGACCGGCACGCATCTGAGCCCGGCCTTTGGAGAGACCTGGAAGCAAATACAGAAGGACGGCCTCAAGATAGACGAAAAAATTGATTACCTCTCCGAGAACCGCTCTCCCGCCGGCATAGCCCGCGAGGCCGCCCGCTGCGCCCAGCTCTTTGCCGACGCCTTCGAGGCCATGCGGCCGCAGCTGCTCCTGGTGCTGGGAGACCGCTACGAGCTCCTCCCCATTTGCTCCACCGCCCTTATCATGGGCATTCCCATTGCCCACATTGCCGGAGGAGAACACACCGAGGGCGCCATTGACGACGCCGTCCGTAACGCCGTCACCATGATGGCCACGGTGCACTTCCCCAACAGTGAAGAAGCCGCCCGGGAGGTCATCCGCCTCCGTGGCAGCGACCAGAACGTATTTGAAGTAGGAGAACCCGGCGCAGAGCATATCCTCAAGGCCGTCCATCCTTCCCGGGAGGAACTGGCCGCCCGGCTGGGTCTGGATCCTTCCAAGCCCTGGGTCATGGCCACCCTTCACCCGGAAACCCGCGAGAGCGAAGACTACAACCTCAACATGGCCCAAAGTATGCTGGATGCCCTTCGCACCCTCCAGGGACACGAAATTGTTCTCTCCAAGGCCAATGCGGACTTTTGCGGCGAAAAGATGAACAAGCTCTACGAGGCCGCCCGCGGCGTGCATCTCTTCTCCTCGCTGGGCCAGGAAGTCTTTCTGGGCATGATGAAAGAAGCCGCCCTCATGGTGGGCAACTCCAGCAGCGGCGTCATCGAAGCTCCGCTCTTTGGAACGCCGGTCATCAACATCGGCCACCGGCAAACCGGTCGCCGCATGAGCGCCTGCGTCATCTCATGCGAGCCCACGCTCCAAGACATCCTTCGGGCCATCAGCTTGGTAAAAGGCCGTTTCCAGCCAGATCTCCTGCCCGGCACCGGCCACACCTCCGAGCTCATTGCCCGGCATTTAAAAGAATACTTCCATGAACAGTAAGGACCTTCGCACGCCGTGCTTCATACTGGATGCCACTGAGCTCCGCAAGCTGTACCGCGGGTTCCGCGATGCACTTAAGGCTCATTTTGCCGCATCGGAGGTTGCCTACTCCGTGAAGACCAACTCCAACCCGGCGCTTCTCCGTGTGCTCCTCGAAGAAGGAGCAGCGGCGGAGGTAGTGTCCGATACCGAATACGACCTTGCCTGTGCCATGGGGTTCGGCCATATTGTCTTCAACGGGCCCGTCAAAGGGAAAGAGCATTTTCTGAAGGCCCTTGCCGCCGGGCACACCGTGAACATTGACAGCAAACGGGAGCTCCAGTGGCTGGAGGAACTTCCCGCCGGCACTGAGGCCCATGTGGGACTCCGCGTCAATGTACGCCTCGCAGAGGACGAAACCTTCTCCCGCTTCGGCTTTGACGCGCCGGAACTGGCGCACGCCATCGGCCAAATTCATCGCATCCCCGGGGTACGCCTTGCCGGTCTGCACCTGCACCGCACGTCCAAAACGCGCAGCCTGGAAGTTTACCGCGCCATTGCCGCCAAGGCGTGCGAAATTCTCGAGACTTATCACCTCTCGCCCGAATATATTGACATCGGCGGAGGATATTTTGGCGACATGCCCGGGAAGCCTACATTTGAGGACTACGCCGCCACCCTTGCGGAGGGCCTCAAAGACTATCCCGGAGCCCGCATCATTGTGGAGCCCGGCAACGCCCTCTGCGCCGGTTCCTTCTCTTTCCTCAGCAGCGTGCTGGACGTGAAAGAGGTTCAGGGAGAAACCATTGTCGTATGTGACGGAAGCCGCAACGACATAGACCCTTTCTTCCGTAAAACAGACTATTTCAAGCAGTTCCCCACCGTGAAACCCGGAACGCCCACCGTTCCCAGCCAAACGGTCGTGGGGAGCACCTGCCTGGAGAACGACCGCCTCTTCCACCTGGAGAACGGTCCTCGCCTTCAGGTGGGAGACCGCATTGCTTTTCTCAATACAGGTGCCTATACCATGGCGCTATCTCCCCTTTTCATCCGCTATTTCCCGCGGGTGTACGTGCTGGAAGACGGTCAGTACCGCCTGGCCAGCGAGGAGTGGCGCGCACAAGACTACTTAAACGCTTATGGAATATAATCTTCTTTGCTGCAACGTGGGCCGGCGAGGCCGCCTCATGATGGATTTCCGGAAATCGCTCTCCGGGAAAGGCATCGTCGTGGGAACCGACAACTGGAGCGTAGCCCCTGCCCTTTTCCTGGCAGACAAGATGTATGTCACGCCCAAAATTACAGACCCTCGCTATATGGAGGAAGTGCTGGCTATCTGCGAGAAAGAAAAGATTCGCGCCGTGAGCACGTTCATCGATCCCGAAATTGAGGTACTGGCCGCCCACAGGCAGGAATTCCTGGACCGCGGCATCCTTCCCCTGTGCCCCTCCTACCATACCGCGCAGCTGTGCATGGACAAGTACCTCATGTTCCAGCACCTTCGCTCGAAGGGCGTGAGGACGGTCCTCACCTACCGCAACCTCCAGGACTTTGAGGCTGGCCTCGCCGCCGGGGAAATTGCCTTTCCCGTATTCATTAAGCCGGTAAAAGGCAGCGGAAGCGTAGGAGCCCGCCGCGTGAACGACATGGAAACCCTCCGGGAACTGATTGCCGAGGGTGCCCACGACTACATTATCCAGGAGCTCATGACGGAGGGAGACTGCGACGCCGACGTCTACGTAGACTGCATTTCCCACGAGGTCGTCTCCATCTTCAGCAAGCGGAAGATCGAGACCCGAATCGGAGGCGCCTCCAAGACCATCAGTTTCAAAGATCCCGCCCTCTTCGCCTTTGTGGAGGAGGTGGTGTCGGTCCTGGAGCTCAGCGGCCCCTGCGACATGGACTTCTTCCTCAAAGACGGGCAGTATTACCTTTCGGAGATCAACCCCCGTTTTGGCGGAGCCTACCTGCACGCCTACGGCGCCGGAGTGGACTTTGTTCAGTTTATCATGAAAAACATGGACGGAGAAGCCTGCGAGCCCCAGATTGGGCAGTACGACGAGGGCGTTCTCATGCTCATGTACGACGACGTAGTCATTGCCCGCGAACAGGACCTTCTCAGAGACTACCATGACTAAGACGTTCATCATAGCCGAGGCCGGCGTCAACCACAACGGCCGCATGGACCTTGCCCTCCAACTCTGCGACGCAGCCAAGGAGGCCGGGGCAAGTGCCGTCAAGTTTCAGACCTGGGTGACGGAGAAAATCATTTCTCCGGACACGCAGAAGGCCGATTACCAAAAGGCCAACACCGGAGGTGAGCAGTCCCAGTACGAGATGCTGAAGGCGCTGGAGCTGGGCTACAAGGATTTTGAGACCATCAAGAAATACTGCGACTCCATCGGCATCACCTTCCTCTCTACCGGAGACAACCCGGAGGACATCGACTTCCTCCTGGGGCTGGGCATGCCGCTTGTGAAAATCGGCTCGGGAGATATCACCAACATCCCTCTCCTGAGACACATCGGCGCCTGCGGAAAACCCGTCATCCTCTCTACGGGGATGGCCGATATGGGGATGGTGCATAAAGCCTACGACACCCTTCGGGAGGCCGGCGCCCAGGACATTACGGTGCTGCACTGCACCACAAACTACCCCTGCCCGCCGGAGGAAGTGAACCTGAGGGCCATGCTCACCATGCAGGAAGAACTGGGGTGCCCGGTGGGCTACTCAGACCACACGCTGGGAACGGAAGTTCCCGTAGCCGCCGTGGCGCTCGGCGCCTCGGTCATCGAGAAGCACCTCACCCTGGACAGCCACATGGAAGGCCCGGACCACGCCGCCTCTATGGAACCGGCCGCATTCGGGGAAATGTGCCGCCAGATCCGCGCCATCGAGAAAGCGCTGGGAACCGGCGTCAAAGAGCCCAACGAGAGCGAAAAAGCCATCTCCGGAGTGGTGCTCAAGCGCATTGTCGCCGCCCGTGACATTGCCGCCGGAGAAATCCTCTCGGAAGAAAACCTGGCCTTCAAGCGCGCCCCGGAAGGGATGAGCGTAGACCTGTGGGACCAGGTGTGCGGGAAAAAGGCCCCGCAGAATTACCATAAAGACCAAGCCATCGTGCTATGAGAACGCTTATTACCATCTGTGCCCGCGGGGGCTCCAAAGGCATCCCCGGCAAGAATATCAAGTCCATCGCCGGAAAACCGCTCATGGGCTATACCATCGACTGCGCACGCAAGGTGCAGCAGGCACTGGGAGAGACAGATATCATTCTCTCCACAGACTCCGAAGAAATTATCAAGGTAGCTGCCTCGCTGGGGCTGGAAACGCCCTATCGGCGTCCCGCAGAGCTGGCCAATGACACCTGCGGTAAGCTGGACGCCATAGACCACGCCTGGCGCTGGGCCCAGGAACACTACGGCTGCCGCTACGACTACGTGCTGGACCTGGACTGCACCGCCCCGCTCCGTACGCTGGAAGACGTACTGGAAGGCTTCCGTACGCTGGAAGCCCAGCCAGATGCTCTGGATCTTTTCTCCGTGAGCCCGGCTGCGCGGAACCCCTACTTTAATATGGTAGAGCAGAAGGAGAGCGGCTACTTTGACCTCGTGTGCGACGGAAGCGCCTTCACCAGCCGTCAGAGCGCGCCTAAGGTATATGACATGAATGCCTCTTTCTATATTTACCGCCGTAAGTTCTTTGAGGAAGGCCGCAGAGACCCCAATACGCCTCTGTCGCTGGTGTACGTAATGCCGCACCGCTGCTTTGACCTGGACGAGCCCGTAGACTTCGATTTCATGGAATACCTCATGGAGAACGGCAAACTGGGATTCGAGCTATGAAAGTCCTGATGGTAGGCCTGGGCTCCATTGCCCGGAGACATATTGCGGCCCTCAGGGCCATCTGCCCCTCCGTGGAGCTGGTGGCTTGGCGCAGCTCGCGCAGCGCGTCTCCCGTGGAAGGGGTGGCCGATGTCTATGAGCTGCCGCAGGACACCTGCTTTGACTTTGCCATCGTCTCCAACCCCACGTCCTGTCACGCCGATACCGTCCGGCAGCTGCTGCGGCTGAATATTCCCCTTTTCATCGAAAAGCCCCTTTTCTCCGCCCTGGGAGAAGAAAAACTCCTGGAAGAGATCCGGGCAAAGGGGATTCTCACCTATGTAGCCTGCAACATGCGCTTCACCGACGTACTGCAGTATGTACACGCCCATGTAAGCGGGCTTCGGGTAAACGAAGTCAACGTCTACTGCGGTTCCTACCTCCCGGAATGGCGGCCCGGCACCGACTGGAGAAACGGCTACAGCGCCCGCGAAGAACTGGGCGGCGGTGTGCATCGGGACCTCATCCACGAGCTGGACTACCTGTGGTGGATGTTTGGCCGTCCCACAAAAGTGCACAAAGTACTACGCAGCGTCTCCTCCCTCGCCATTGACGCAATAGACTACGCCAACTACACACTGGAATATCCCGGATTTACGGCATCCGTGGTGCTCAATTACTTCCGCCGGGACTACAAACGCACGCTGGAGATTGTAGCTGATGACACCACCTGGAATGTAGACCTTGCGGCGGGAACCGTCACGGACCAGACCGGACGCGTGCTGTTCAGAAGCAGCCAGGAGCCGGACGGAGACTACCTGGCCCAGATGCAGGATTTCGTAGCCCGCGTGAAGGCGCACGAGACCCGCGGTGATAACGATGTATTTGAAGCTTACGAAGTATTGAAACTATGCTTGGAATAAAAGATAAAATTATCATTGTAACCGGAGGCTGCGGCCTCATCGGCAAAGAAATCGTAAAGGAACTCAAGGAAGCGGGTGCACGCGTAGTGAACGCAGACATCACGCTCCCCACCAGCGCGGAGGAAGGCACGTTCAGGCTGGACCTCTCCGACAACGCTTCCATCGACGCCCTGGTGCAGTTCACCCAGGAGCATTTTGGCCGGATAGACGCCCTCATCAACAGCGCCTACCCCCACACAAAGGACTGGAGCGACTACTTCTTCGAGGAGGAGCCGTTCGAGCACTTCCGCCGCAACGTTGAGCTGCAGCTGGACAGCGTCTTTTACCTGGACCAGCAGGTGGCCAAAGTGATGATGGAGCAAAAATCCGGTTCCATTGTCAACTTCGGTTCCATCTATGGCATCGTAGGCAACGACTTCACTATCTACGAAGAATATGGCGGAACTTCTACCGGAGCCTACTGCGCCATCAAGGGCGGCATCATCAATTTCACCCGCTACCTGGCCTCTTACCTGGGCAAATGGAACATCCGGGTCAACTGTGTGTCGCCAGGCGGTGTCTTTGACAAGAACAGCCCTGAGCAGAACCAGATCTTCATCCGCAACTACACTCACAAGTGCCCCATGAAGCGCATGGCAGAGCCCGAGGACATTGCGCCCGTGGCCATTTTCCTGGCCTCCGACATGGCGCGTTACGTAACGGGGCAGAACATAGCCGCAGACGGCGGCTGGACAGCCATCTAAACTATGAAAAACTGCATTGACATTCACACAAGCGTCCGCGAGGCGCTGACCATTCTGGAAGAGAGTGACATTCAGACCCTGTTTGTCCTGGACGGGAAGGGCTGCCTGGTCGGAACACTCACCGACGGAGACGTCCGCCGCGGCATGCTCACCGGAAAATCCCTGGACAGCACCGTAGAAACGGTGATGCACCGTTCTTTCCGATACATCCGGGAAGGAGAAACAAGCGTGGAGCAACTCAAAGCGTGCCGGGACCAACGCATCTACATCATCCCCGTCCTGGGGGCCGATGGTCATATCAAAGACATCATTGACCTTAAACGACAAAAGAGCGTTCTTCCCGTAGACGCTGTCCTCATGGCCGGCGGCAAGGGCGAGCGCATGCGACCCCTCACCGAGACCACGCCCAAACCGCTGCTCAAAGTGGGTGAGAAAGCCATCATCGACCACAACATAGACCGCCTCAAAGCATACGGCATCTCCCGTATCAGCGTTACCGTCAATTATTTGGCCGATCAAATCATTGAACACTTCAAGGAAGACAAAGCCGTCACATGCGTCCGGGAGCCCAAATTCCTGGGCACCATCGGCTCGCTTCGTTTTGTGGAAAACCTGGGAGATGAGGTTCTCATCCTCAACTCCGACCTTTACACCCAGATAGACTTTGAGGCCTTTTACCTGCAATTCCGTCGCAGCGAAGCCGACATGTGCATTGCCACAACCCCCTATGATGTCTCCATTCCCTACGGCATCATGGACATCCAGGACGGAGAAGTAAAGGGCATCCGGGAAAAGCCGGTGTTCAACTACTACGCCAACGCCGGCATCTACCTCATTAAGAAAACAGCACTCGGGCTCATCCCCAAGGACCGTTACTTTGACGCCACAGACCTTGTGAACGCCCTCACGGCCAGCGGCGGCAAGGTAGTCCACTTCCCCATCAACGGAATCTGGATCGATATCGGCAGCTTTGAGGAATACAAGAAAGCCTGCGAGCTGGAATCGCGCTAGCTAAAGAGAATTTTCATAATGGCATCGGTGGCGCCTGCATTGGAACGGCAGTACTCCGATGCCTTTTTTGATGCTTCCTGCAGCTGTGCGGGAAGGTTGTCAAACCACGCCACGGCTTCCTCAGGGGTGCTCACGGAAGTGCCGGCTCCAAGGGCCAGGAGGTCTACAAAATGCGTCTCCCGCAGGTAGTGAGGACCCACCAGGATGGGAAGGCCATACACGGCCGGTTCAATTACGCTGTGCGGCATATAGGCAAAGGCTCCACCAACTACAGCGGCATAGCCGTAGCGGTACAGCTGAGCCAGCCAGCCCACTTTGTCTACAATAAGCACCTGGACATCTTCTATCCCGGTGGAATCTTTTTCAAAACGAGAGTACAGCGCACCCCGGCCGTCGACAGCGTCTATCATACGCAGCATGGGCTCGGGATTCATTTCCTTGGGAACCACCATGATCTTTGCCTCAGGATGCGCATGGGCGATAGCGATTACCAGGTCGTCGTCCTGGAGGGAAGAAGTGCAGCCGGCCACAAGAACCTTTTCTCCCCCGCACCACTTGTCTACAAGTTCGTTGTGCCAAGGCTCGGCGGCTATCTTGAGCACGCGGTCTACCCGGGCGTCTCCCACTTTCTCTACATGAGGAACACCTATTCCTTCCAGGAGGCGAAGCGTTACGTCATTCTGTACCAGTACATGAGAGTAGGCCGTACGGAAGATCCTGCGGCGCGAGGCGCCCCAGGGACCAAACAGAGAGGAGTCGGGCTCCTTCCGCACAGACATGATGGAAGCGTCAACTCCACGGCGCACAATTTCCCGCATCATGTTGGGCCATGTTTCTCCAATGGTGAAAATGGCTTTGGCAGGCCTTACAATATCGAAAAAACGCCGCATGTTACGCCGCGTGTCAAAGGGCAGGTAAAACACCCAGTCCACCAGCGGCCAGTTTTTGCGAGCCTCGTATCCATTGGGAGAAAAGAAAGTGAGAAGAATCTTAGCCTCAGGATATTGCTCGCGGGTTGCCTCCAAAACCGGACGGGCTTCTTCGAACTCTCCCAGGGAGGCAACGTGAAACCAGATAATGCCCTCAACACTGCCACAGGCGGCTTCCAGCTTGTCCAAAAGCCCCTTACGGCCGGCGACCAGCTTCTTTATTTTATCCCAATTCATAGATTCAAATACTTACCGGTAAATGTTTTGGCAGAGGCGGCGAGGTCCTCCGGCGTGCCGGCGAACACCACTTCCCCGCCCTTGTCTCCGGCGTCGGGGCCCAGGTCGATGATCCAGTCGGCACTGCGGATGACGTCCAGGTTGTGTTCCACCACAAGGACGCTGTGGCCCTTTGCAATGAGGGCGTCAAATGCCTTCAGAAGCTTCTCCACGTCGTAAAAGTGCAGGCCGGTGGTGGGTTCGTCAAAGATGAAAAGGATCTTTTCACGGCCGCCCGAGGCCAGGGACAGGAAGTAGGCCAGTTTGATACGCTGGCTTTCACCGCCGCTCAGCGTGCTGGAAGGCTGCCCCAGCTTAATATATCCCAGGCCCACATCCACAAGGGGCTGCAGTTTCTGGGCAATGGTTTTGGCGGAGTCTTCCTTCTGGGCGCCAAAGAAGGCAATGGCCTGCTCCACGCTCATATTCAGGATATCGTCCACGTTGAGTCCCTGGTAGCGCACTTCCAGGATTTCCGGCTTGAAGCGCTTGCCGCCGCAGCTTTCGCACACCATGGTGACATCGGCCATGAACTGCATGCCAATCTTCACGAAGCCGTCTCCCTGGCACTCCGGGCATCGGCCACCCTCCTGGTTGAAGGAAAAATAGCTGGGCGTGAAGCCGTTGATGCGGGCGTACTGCTGCTCGCTCAGGAGCTTGCGGATGTCGTCGTACACCTTGAGGTAGGTGACGGCATTGGAACGGGAGCTTTTGCCGATGGGATTCTGGTCCACATACTCTACCCGGGTGATGCGGTCCAGGTCTCCGGAGAGGCCCTTGAACGTGCCCGGAAGGTCTCCGGTCTCGTTGAGGCGGCGGTGCAGCGCAGGATACAGGATGTCTCCCACCAGGGAACTCTTGCCGCTGCCCGATACGCCGCTCACCACCGTAAGGGTATTCAGGGGGAACTGGACGTCGATGTCCTTGAGGTTATTCTGCATGGCGCCTTCTACCGTAATGGAATAGCGCCAGGGATTTTTCTCTCTCTGGTAAGGCTTCCGGATGCCGGCCAGGTACTGAAGGGTAAGGGATTTTTCATTGGCCTGAACGGGTAACTCTGCGAGGTTGCCTTCGAAAACAATCTCTCCTCCGTTGACGCCGGCCTTGGGGCCTAGGTCGATGACCCAGTCGGCGGCCTTGATAATCTCGGGGTCGTGTTCCACCACCACAACAGTGTTGCCAATGTCCCTGAGGCGCCGGAGCACCTCGATGAGGCGGTCGGTGTCGCGGGGATGCAGGCCGATGGAAGGCTCGTCCAGGATGTACATGGAGCCCACGAGGGAGCTCCCGAGGGCGGTCACGAGGTTCACGCGCTGGCTTTCACCGCCGGAGAGCGTGTTCATGGTACGGGCCAGCGTGAGGTATCCGAGGCCTACGTCCTGGATGCACTGCAGTCGGTACTGGATTTCTTCGATGGTCTTGCCGGCGATCTCAGACTCGTAAGCAGTAAGATGGCAGTTTTGGAACCACAGGAGGAGTTCGTCCACGGTCATGGACAGCAGGTCGTGGATGGTCTTTCCGCCCACTTTCACATACAGGGCTTCCTTCCGCAGGCGGCTGCCGCCGCAGGCATGGCAGGTGGTGCGGCCGGAGTATCGGCTGAGCATATACTTATACTGGATCTTGTAGCGGTTGCTCTCCACCCATTCGAAGAACTGGTCAAGACCGCAATAGGCATCGGGGTCTTCGTAGTCTCCCCGGTGGGTCCAGATAATATGCTTCTGCTTTTCCGTGAGCTTGGCGTAGGGCTCGAAGATGGGAATGCCCAGTTTCTCGGAGTTTTTGATGAGCTGGTCCTTGAACCAGCTCATTTTTTCTCCTCTCCAGCAGGCGATAGCCCCGTCATAGATGCTCTTTGTCTTGTCCGGAATTACCAGGTCTTCGCTTACGCCCACAATCTTGCCGAGGCCTCCGCAAACGGGGCAGGCGCCGAGGGGGCTGTTGAAACTGAAGAGATACTCGTCCGGCTTGCGGAAGGTGATGCCGTCGCGCTCGAAGCGGGAACAGAAGCGGATCAGTTCACCGGATGTCTCCCAAAGGGCCATGTCTCCGTTACCCTTGTCAAAGGCGCTCTGGACGGAAGCGTGCAGGCGGGTGCGCATATCTCCATCCAGTTCTCCGGAGGTCTTGACGCGGTCTACGAGGAGCCACAGACCGGCAGGATAGTTTCCGTCCATCTTCATCACGTCCTCAATCTGGTACATCGATCCATCGGCCGGGGAGAAAAGACGTCCATAGCCCTCTTCCTTGAGGGACAGCATCAGTTCCACTTTGTCTTCCCGGGTGTCCCAACGGACATCGGCCAGGATATATACTGCGTGCGGCTTTCCGTCGGAGAGGGCGGCGATCACGTCCCCCACGTTGTGGGCCTTCACTTCTTCCCCGCTCACGGGCGAATAGGTACGGCCGATGCGGGCGAAAAGGATGCGGAGGTAGTCGTAGATTTCGGTGGTGGTGGCCACCGTGGAGCGGGGGTTCTTGATATTGACCTTCTGTTCGATGGCGATGGCCGGCGGGATGCCCTCGATCATGTCCACATCCGGTTTGGACATGCGTCCCAGAAACTGGCGGGCATAGGAGGACAGGCTCTCGGCAAAACGGCGCTGTCCCTCTGCAAACAGTGTATCAAAGGCCAGCGAACTCTTTCCGCTGCCGCTCACGCCCGTAATTACCACCAGACGGTTACGGGGGATTTCCACCGTAATGTCTTTGAGGTTGTTTACACGGGCTTTCTTGACAATGATATTTCCTTCTGCCGGCATAGTTTGCAAAGGTACGAAAAAAGCGGCAGAATTCCGAGAACGGCGCGCTACTCGCTGTAGTTGTAGTCCACCACCACGCTCACTTGGAAATCGGGGGGAACCAGCGGTCTCAGCTCATCCGAGATGGACTTGGAGATGGGGGTGAAATCCTTGATGCCAAACTCCGGAACTACGTCTACGGAGAGCACATGGTCTTTTTCCGAATAGAAGAAGCCGTGCGTCTGCACTACCTCGGGATGTGCCAGGACAAGCTTTGTCACTTCCCGCTGCAAGGTGGCCCGGGGGCTGTTTCCGGTAGCGACCGCGTAAACGCCCACCGTCATCACAATGCCGTGGCGGGAGTACATCAGCTCCTGGATCTGGCGGGAGAGCGCGTGGATTTCATCGGCCCGCAGGGTATCGTCCACACTCACATGCAGCGAGCCCATCATAACATTAGGGCCATAATTGTGCAGGATAAGGTCAAAGACGCCATGTACCTGCGGGATCTCCATTACCTCCTGCCGGATGGCGCGGGTGAGCTCCGGCGACACACGGGCGCCCAGAAGTTCACTGACCGGCTTGCTGATCATCTCAACGCCGGCTTTGAGGATGATTACGGAGATGAGAGCGCCGAGAATTCCGTCCAGCGATACGTTCCAAAGCAGCATAATGCCGGCCGACACCAACGTGGCGGCGGTAATAATGGCATCAAAGAGGGCATCGGAGCCCGAGGCGACGAGCGCATCGCTGCTGAGTTCTTCTCCCTTTTTCTTGACATAGCGGCCCAGCACCAGTTTCACCACGATGGCTACGCCGATGACGATGAGGGACGTGAGGCTGTAGGTGGGTTCCGTGGGATGGATGATCTTGCCGATGGACTCGTACAGCGACGTGGCGCCGGCCGAGAACACGATGACGGCGATGATGATGGCGCTGAAGTACTCGATGCGGCCATGCCCGTAGGGGTGGTCACGGTCGGCGGGTTTGAGCGAGAGTTTGGTCCCGACGATGGTGATGACGCTGGAAAGGACGTCGGTGAGGTTGTTCACGGCGTCCAGGATAATGGCCACGGAACTGGAGAGGAAGCCTACAAGGGCCTTGAAAGCCGCCAGCATCAGGTTGGCGACGATTCCCACCACGCTGGCTCGGATAATCTGGGAACTTCTGTCCATGGCTCAGGCGCTTAACTGCTTGCGGGCGTTGTAGAAGCTCTGGCGGGAGCCGAAGCCGGCGGCCGTCGCCACCTCTTCAACGGCGGCATCGGGATTATCGGCCTTATACTGGGTGGCGTACTCCAGCCGGCAGCGGTTGACATAGGAGAAGAAACCGCCCAGGTATTCGTTCATCACGGCCGACACATAGGTTCTGTTCACGCCGCAGGTACGGGCCAGCGAAGACAGCGTGAGATGGCTGTCCAGGAAGGCCTTGTCCTCCTCCACCGCATGGCGGATAATACGGAGGATTTCGTCCTTACGGAGCGCCGACAGCGTCTCTTCCTCTTCAACTTCAGAGGTTTCGAAAGTCTGGCGGGCTACGGTCTCGGCCTGCATACGAGCCGTTTCTTCGGCCTCAAGGCGGTTTGCATCCAGCGCGCGGTGCGGCTGCAGGTCTGTGATAAGGAAGTACACCAGGATACCGGACAGGACAAGCAGGCCCCATCCCATGAGCGTATTGGAACCCAGGAAGCAGATGGACCACGTAATGACGACATGCCATCCGGCCATACAGACGGCCTGACGGGCAAAATCCTTGGGGAAGTCGTCGGGGTTGGAGAAATTGGTCTCGGAAAAGCGTCTTCTGGCCTGTCCGATCATGTAGAGGGCCGAGCCGAAGGCATACAGAAAAATGCAAGCGAGGGTGCCGGAAATGGATCCCAGGATACGGGCGTCGCGTCCCACGAGCTGCTGACCGGGTTCAATGGCAATGGCAAGCGCCAGGAGGGTCATCACGGTAAACGGGACCGACAGAAAGATAAGCGGCATAATCCAGCTCTTCCGCTTGAGCATACGGCCAAAATAGGTGAACATGAACATGGCGCAGAAGTACGGCGAGGCCAGCATCAGGATAATGCGCAGGGCGAGGTTCGAGTCGGTGTCGTGCGGCATGTACACGAAAGGAAGCAGCATCAGATTGGTAAGACAACAGAATACGACCGTTCTCCAGGCCGGGTAATAATAGTCCATATTCTGGGAATATGGTTCACAGCGGTGGCCCCAGCGGACTATCGCTACAACTACACCCACCGCAATATAAACGGCGAGTGCCGTACTGAAGAAAAGATCCTCTTGCGTGTACATCTTACTAAAAAACAAACAAATTTCGCACATAGAAAAGACTTTTGCAAAAAAATGTACTAAATTTGTCCTACCCGCCGCGCACCGCTGGGCACAAAAAAATTATCGGTGCCTTCACAGGTACCGATAAAAACGTAGCAAGTATATAACACTCAAATAAATAAGTGGCGATTGAATTAATGTTCCAACTGACGTCTTACATTATAATAAGTTTGACGGCAATGGAAACCGGAAGCGAGGGCCACCTGCTCAAGGGTGGTGCCAGGATGGGACTTGCGCCAGGAAGCGGCGAAAGTGAGGCGGAGGCTGTTAATATATACAAAGAAACCTCCAAGTTCCATCAGCGCCGAGGACACGTACGTACGATTGGTACGGCAGCGGTCGGCAAGGGAAGCAAGCGTCAGACCCGGATCCAGAAAAGCCTGACGCTCTTCCACTTCTACTCGAATAGTTTTTACAAGGTTGTTCGCGTTATACGGTATCATGGTCTTTTGTGTTTGTTTCTAAAATTTCCGGGTGCAAAAATGACAACATTCCATGAAACCCACGTAAAAAAGAGTACAAAACTGTTTTACAAACTGTAAAAAACTAACAAAGAATTAAGGATTGTTTATTTTTTACACTACTTGAAACATACATGAAAAGAAGTAAAATTTTAGGAATGCCAAATTTTAAGAACGCCATACAGAAGCCTCAGATGGCGAATTAGTATATAAATCAACAAAATTTGTCATAAATCAACAAGATGAAAACGAACGTTTTTATGGTGATTGCAGCCAGCCTGCTTGTATGGGCCGGTTGTAAGAATTCTCCCGCCATTCCCCCCACGGAAGACGCCCGCGAATTCGTAGTACTCACAGATGCCGTACCCGATGCCATCCTGGAAATCCGCTATTATGGCACTTTTAATTTCGTAGGAGCCCGCATCGACGGTTACGAAGAACCTACCGCTCTCCTCACGAAAAAAGCGGCCCAGGCGCTGAGAGCCGTCAGCGACGACGTCATCGAGCAAGGATATCGGCTCAAGATATATGATGCCTACCGGCCGCAGAAAGGCGTGGACCACTTCGTACACTGGGCCGAGGACCTCCCCGACACACGCATGAAAGCATACTTCTACCCGGATCTTGACAAGAGCGTCCTGTTTGATCAGGAATACATAATGCTAAAAAGCGGCCATACGCGCGGTTCTACCGTAGACCTCACGCTCTTTGACATGACAACGGAGAAAGAAGTGGACATGGGTGGCACCTTCGACTGGTTCGGCCCCGAGAGCCACCCCGACTTCTGCGGCAACCCCGAAACCGGCGAATACACCGGCGACAATAGCAAGAGCCCGTCCGTTCCCAAGCGGAGCATAACCCCCGAGCAGTTCGAGAACCGCATGATTCTCCGCAGGGCCATGCTCTCTCACGGGTTTAAGCCACTGGACACGGAGTGGTGGCACTTCACCCTCGCCGACGAACCCTTCCCCGACACCTACTTCACCTTCCCGGTAAGGGAACTGCCCAACTAAACTTGACCGTGGCACTTAATCGCCTGAATACCAATACATTAGATTAACTGACGGGTATCAAAACGACACCCGTCAGTTAATCTAACAGCTTATTAATCAACACATTAGCCGCCACGCGAACCCACCGGTTCCAGCCCAAACGGCGCAGGTCACAAATTCACAACCTTAAAGCAACGGTCGGTCTTGACAAACTGACCGGCGACGTGCTCGAAACACACCTGAACCTCACCATCAACGCGCTCGGCCACAATGCGGTACTCGCCATACTCGCCGCTCTTGTAGCCAAAGCCGTCACCGGCGTCCTCGTAGAGCGTTCCGTACGCTTTGCCATCTTCATTGAGGTTCACAAGCAGGGTCAGTTCGTCGGTGTTGTACTCAACGGTGTTCTGGAACACCTTGCCCACCGGCACAATGGCACCGTCACGGACATAAAGCCGGGCCTGGTAGCCATCGTCCGTATCCTCGAAAGACACGCTCTGCCAGTCACCCTTAGGAAGGGCTGCGGTGGTCTCGGCATAGCGGGGCACAACGAGCAAATCGCCGCCCAGCAGATACGCGTTCTGCTCGGCACGCAGGGAGAGGTCGCGGGTATCGGCCCAGAAAACGGGACGCATGACCGGGAGGCCACTGACAGACGCCTCGCGGAAGAGCGTATATATATAAGGTAAGAGCCGATACCGCCGGTTGATAGCCGTGCGGCATACGGCCTCGGTCTCAGGGCCCATCGCCCAGGGCTCCTGGTCAACCGTTCCATCACAGGAATGGTTACGCAGGAACGGGAAGTAGACACCCATGGCCGTCCACTGCGCAAGCAGTTCGGGATTGCAGTCATCGAGGAAACCGCCCACGTCAGGGCCGTTGAAAGCCTGTCCGGAGAGGCCCATGTTAAGCGTCATGGCCACGGCGCCCTTCATCTGCTCCACCGAAGAGACATTGTCTCCGGTCCAGGTGGCCGCATAGCGCTGACCACCCAGGAAGTTGGAACGGGACAGGACAAACGGTCTCTTGTCCGGATTCGCAGCCAAAATTCCGGCACGGGAAGCACGGACCATGTCGTAGCCGAAGACATTGTGGTAGCGTACGTGGTTACCGGCTGTGCGGCCGTCACCACCCCGGTGGATATTGTCATCGGGCATGGTCAGTTCCTCGTTGCCACCGAAAACGGCCGGCTCATTGACATCGTTCCAGATGCCGTCTACGCCCTGAGTCATGAAGTCTTTGTAAAGACCGGCCCACCACTCGCGAACTTCAGGCATGGAGAAGTCCGGCCAGTGGGTAAGTCCCGGCCACATACCGCCTTCGAACGGCTTTCCACTAGCATCGTGCACGAAATAGTCATTCGCGAGGCCCTCCCTGTCAACCCAGTAGGTGGAATCCACCTTGGCGCCCGGGTCAATCATATAGACCGACTTGAAGTTCCTGGCATGGAGATAGTCGTTCAGGCCCTTCGGGTCCGGGAAACGATTCGGGTCGAAGGTGAAGATCCTGTAACCGTCCATGTAGTGGATATCCATCCAGATGACATCACAGGGAATATTCCGGTTCCGGAATTCATCGGCCACCTCCTTTACGCGGGTGTCGGGATAGTAGGAGAAACGGCACTGCTGATAGCCGAGAGCCCACAGGGGCGGCATCTCCATGGTGCCGGAAAGGCGTCCAAGGGTTTTAAGAACCTCGGCGGGGCTGTCCTTCTCGATCACGACTACGCGGAAGGCCGGACCGTCGCTGGTGTAGGTAATGACGGAATCACACTGGAGCTCCGAGCGCCAGGTATTGTCGAAGATAATGCCGAAGGAAGAACCATCCTTCCTGAGGCCCAGCACCCACGGATGTGTCTGGTATAGTTCCTTGCCCTCATGGGCGGCATAGGCTCCATTATCACGGTTCCAGAAAATATTCTTGTCTCCGTTGCGTCTGAGCGGCCCCCAGACTTCTCCGGTTCCGTAGAGATCGGCATCGGCCACATTGATCCGTACAACCGATTTTCCGTTTTCACTGCTGAACTGCGGGACCAGCTCCCACTTCGAAGGGACGCAGCCGTGACGGGCCAGGTCTTCAAGGAAAATCGGGGACGGAAGGTGCTGTGAGGCATCGAAGCCCTCCGGAACAAAGACGGCCACACCATCGGCGGTCATATAGTTCCGGGACGTACACGACCCCAGCACAAAAGCAGCTGCGACGGTGACCAGGACAAAATATTTTTTCATGAAAGGTTGAATAATGGGTTAAATGCGCACAAAGATAACTATGTTTGGACAAATAATGCCAAAAGAATGGTGGAAATTTTCATCTCGATCTGGGCCGATGGGCACTATTTCCCGGAGACATGTACATACATCGGAGCTGGGACGCCATCCCCATAAACAAAGAAACGGAGCTTAGCCAAAGCTAAACTCCGTTTCCAGCGGTGCGGACGAGGCTCGAACTCGCGACCCCCGGCGTGACAGGCC
>CAMODD010000024.1:0-23914 GCA_946611215.1 uncultured Bacteroidales bacterium
AACAGCTGGTGCAGGGCAAGAAAACCCGCGAGGACCACTCCCAGGTGATGAACGCATCCGTGCGACTTTATGCCGATGCCCAGAACGCCAAGACCAAGCTGGAGAACGGCTTCGACCTCTCCGACTATGACCACCGCTGCCTCGCCTACGCGAAGGACTACGCCCGCGAGCTCCTCGCCATCGACGTCAACATCACCATCACGGAGATGCTGGACACCGCCTGGAAGCTCTTCGGCAAGTACTTCACCCCCGCCGAGACCGGTATCAAGCAGGCATTCATTGACAAATACTGGGTCAAATAATGGCTATTAAATTCCAATACAATAAAACCTCCCTGACGGAACTGGGCAAGCAGCTCAAAGTGCGCCAGCGGGCACTCCCCACGCTACAGAACAAGGAGAGCGCCCTCCGGCTGGAAGTGCGCAAGGCCAAGGCCGACAGCGAACGTTTGATTGCCGATTTGGAAGATGCCCTTAAGCGCTACGACTACCTGGCAGCCCTTTGGAATGAGTTCGAACCCGGCCTCATCTCCGTTGTGGACGTGGACCTCTACACTAAGAAAGTGGCCGGCGTCAAGACGCCTGCCCTCGGAGACATCCACTACGAAATCAAGCCCTTCAACGCTTTTGTCAAACCGGCATGGTTCGCCGACGGCGTGGCCATCCTCAAGGACTTGAGCCGCCTGGGCATCGAGAGCGAAGTCTACCTGGAGAAGGCCCGCATCCTGGACTACCAACGCAAGAAGACCACCCAGAAGGTAAATCTGTACGAGAAAGTCCAGATTCCCGGCTACAAAGAGGCCATCCGCAAGATTAAGCGCTACATGGAAGACGAGGAAAACCTCTCCAAGGCATCTTCCAAGATTGTGAAAAACCGGCACGCAGAGGAAGAGGAGGCCTCCATCAAGGTATGATTGCTTCCATGACAAAATACTCCTTTGTCCTTTTGAACGGGACACAGGAAGAACTGCTCACCAGCCTCCAGGAAATAGGGCTGGTGGATATCACGCGCAGCATAAAACCCGTAGACGAAGCCTCCCAGAACCTCAAGGCCGAAATTGAGCTCCTGGACGGTCTCATCAACGGTCTCAGGAAGGCCGATATCCCCGAAGGCACCGTACCGGAGTTCATCGACGGTGACATCGTCCGTCTCGCGGGCGGCATGCTCATGCGTTACTCCGACGACACCGTGGAAATCAAGCAGCTGCAAAGCGAAATCTCCGACCTCCGGCAGTGGGGGCAGTTCGACGCGGAGGTCCTCGGGAAGCTGGCCGATGCCGGCGTCCCCGTGCACTTCCACAAACTGTCCACGAAAGCATTCAAGCCGGAATGGGCCCAGGAATATGCCCTCATGGTAGTGTCTCAGGACAAATCCAATACCCTGTTTGTGGTAGCCGGTCCCGACACCCTGCCCGGAGAGATTCCCGCTCCCACCACTGGCCTGGCCGCCAAGGAAAAGGAACTGCAGGAAAAGCAGGCTCACTTTGCCAAAGTGCTCAGCCGTATCGCCAGCGCCAAGGAGCGCATTCCGGAGCTGGAAGAGAAGCGGGCGCAGCTGTATTCGCAGCTGGATCTGCACCTGGCCGGAGCAGCCGCCGTCCCCGCCGCGGAAGACACCATCGTCACGCTGGTGGGTTATGCCCCCACGGAAAGCGATGCCGCCGTCACCGAAGCCCTGGACAAAACGGGCGTGTTCTACCTCAAGGAGGCTGCTGCAGTGGAGGACAATCCTCCCATCCAGCTCAAGAACAACTGGTTTGTACGCCAGTTCGAGCTCCTTACAGACATGTACGGCCGCCCGGACTACAACGAGTTTGATCCCACGCCCTATATTTCTGTCTTCTTCCTGCTGTTCTTCGCCATGTGCATGGGTGACGCGGGCTATGGCCTGGCGCTGATCATCGGCGGCATCCTGCTCAGAAAGACAGAAATGAAAGACATGGCTCCGCTTGTGACCATCCTTGGCGCGGGCACCTTTGTGGTAGGTATTGTCATGCACACGTTCTTTGGCGTGGACATCGCCGCCCTGCCCTGGATCCCGTCCTGGCTCAAGGCGGTGATGATTACCGGCACCATTGCGGGCTTCGAGGCCCAGATGGTCCTGGCCCTTGTCATCGGTGTAGTGCACCTGTGCCTGGCCATGGTGGTGAAGACGGTCTATGCCACCAAAAACAAAGGCTTCCTGGGGTCGCTGGGCACTTGGGGCTGGACGCTCCTGATTGTAGGCGGTGTGGTGGTGGGTTCCCTCACCATGGCACTCTCGGTTCCCGCCGAAGTTACCAAGTGGATTGTGATTGTGCTGGGCGTTCTGAGTGCCCTTGGAATCTTCCTTTTCAACGACATCAACCGCAATCCGCTCAAGAACATCGGCTCCGGCCTCTGGGAAACCTACAATACGGTGACCGGTCTGCTCGGAGATGTCCTCAGCTACCTGCGCCTGTATGCACTGGGCCTCGCCGGCGGCATGCTGGGAAAAGCCTTCAACGACATTGCCACCATGACCCTCGGAGACGGCGGCCTGGGATACATTCCGTTTGCCATCATCCTCATTATCGGGCACACCCTCAACCTGGCCATGTGCTGCCTGGGCGCCTTTGTACACCCGCTGCGTCTGAACTTCCTGGAGTTCTTCAAGAACTCCGGCTACGACGGCAAGGGCCGCGCCTATCGCCCCATTAAGAAATAAATATTTAAATTATACACTATTATGAACGAAATTCTCGGTTATCTCGGTCTCGGCCTCATGTTATCTCTGGCCGGTATCGGCAGTGCCTATGGCACCACCATCGCCGGTAACGCGGCGGAAGGCGCCCTCAAGCGGGCTCCCGAAAAATCCAGCAGCTACCTCATCCTGTCGGCCCTTCCGGCTACGCAGGGTATCTACGGCTTCGTAGGTTTCTTCATGTGGCTGCTCGTGTACAAGTTTGACTTCGCTGCCAACGGTCCCCTGCTGTTCGGCGTGGGCGTAGGCGTGGGCCTCGTGTGCATGCTCTCCGCCATCCGTCAGGGCCAGGTCTGCGCCAACGGTATCGTGGGCATCTCCCAGGGCCACGACGTCCAGACCAACACCCTCATCTACGCCGCTCTGCCGGAGTTCTACGCCATCCTGGGCCTTGTGGGCGCCCTCATGCTCACCCTGGCGGTCTAACCCGCCCGGCTCATACACCGCTTAGAAGGACCGTTCCCCCCTCCGGGAGCGGTCCTTCTGTTTTAATGCCATTGGGCCAACGGCAGAAGAAATTTATTTTTCGCAAGGCTTTGCGAAAAACCAAATTTCCTCTGCCATCGCAACGCCTGCGCGCACTTTCATTCTGTTCGCACGCCGTTCGCGACGATCTTAAGCGTGATTTGGCCGTTATCCTGCTTTTGTTCGTCAGTTGCGACGATCTTAAGCAGGATTTGCCGGGAATTACGCTTAAGATTGTCAAGGCTCAGAAAAAAGTTGTAAATTTGGGGAAACTATAACCTTCCATGAAACGTTTTCTTTCCCTTCTTTCGCTGGCGCTGGTTCTTCAGACAGTCTATGCCCAGCAGCAGAGCCCCGAGATGGTTCAGTTCCTTAAGGAGTTCCCCCAGCGAGCTGCTTTCAACACGCATTCTTACGAGTTCATCGATGTGGTGGATACGCCCGCGCCCAAGGGCTATGAACCGTTCTACATCAGTCACTACGGCCGTCATGGCTCGCGCAGTGACTGGGCCGGAGATGCTACCTACAAGGTAGTGCGCGACATCCTCGCAAAGGCCAAGGCCGATGGTGTGGCCCTCACCCCGGCGGGAGACTCGCTGCTGCGGGAATCGGCCATCATCTATGCCAAATACGATGGCATGGACGGCCGGCTCACGCCCCGCGGTGTCCGCGAGCACGCCCGGCTGGCCCAGCGCATGTACGACCGCTTCCCGCAGGTGTTCCAGAAGGGCAGCGGGGAAATTCGCGCCGTGTCCAGCACCACGCCGCGTGTGCTCATCAGCATGAACGGTTTCACCACGCGGCTCATGCAGCTGCAGCCCAGCCTTCATATAGACCTTGACAGCGGTGAAAAGTTCATGGCCTACATCGCAAGGGCGGAGAACGGGACCATCCAGGCCCGTACCCGCGCAGAACTGGCCAAGCGCCCGGCTTCGCAGGAAGACTACTTTACCCCGGTCCTGAAAACCCTGTTTGAAAACCCCGAAGAAGGCCGTAAATATATCTCCAACCCCGGTTCCTTCCTTTACGGCATCTATGCCGTTGCCAAGGTGGCAGAGGCCAATGACATTGACGACAACCTCTTCCGCTACCTGCCCTTTGGCGCCGTATACCGCTTCCACGAAGACAATTTCCTGAGCGCTTACCTCAACCAGTGCAACTCCGAGCTCAACGGAGACCTCCGTCTTCCGCAGGCCCAGGAGCTGGTGGACACCCTTCTTACCCAGGCAGAGCGCGTCATCAGCGGCAAGTCGGACAGGGCCGCAGACCTTTGCTTCGGACATGACTGGCCTTACCTGGGCCTTTGCTCCTACTTTGGCCTCGAAGGAGTAGGCGACCGTCTCTCTGCCGAAGATGCCGCCGCGCACTGGATGGCATCGTGGAACTGTCCCTTCGCAGCCAACCTGCAAATGATTTTCTACCGCAGCGGAGACGCGCCCGTCCTGGTAAAGTTCCTGGTGAACGAACGCGAGACTGCCATCCCGGCCCTTACTCCCGTGGAAGGCCCCTATTATAAGTGGGAAGACTTTAAAGCCTTCTGCGCCGCACGTGTCCCCAAGACCCAAATCGTAGCACACCGCGGCTACTGGGAAGGCAACCGCGAGAATTCCATCGAATCCCTCCGGAAGGCCCAGATGTTCGGTGCTTGGGGCAGCGAGTTTGACCTGCACCTCACCTCCGACAACGTGGTTGTGGTGAACCACGACCGCACCATCGGTAAGGTGAATATCCAGAAGAATCCGTTCTCGGCCCTCAAGGACGTTCCCACGCTGGATGAGTACCTGGCGCAGGGAGAGAAGAACAAGGATTGCGTACTGGTGCTGGAACTGAAGCCCCACGAGAGTGCAGAACGCGAAGATGTGCTCGTGGAAGAATGCCTCAAGGCGCTCAAGGCCCATAAGCTCATGAACCCCGGCCGCATTGCCTTTATCTCTTTCAGCTACCATATCTGCCGAGAACTGGCCGCTCGCTGCCCCGGTTATACCGTGCAGTACCTGGAAGGAGACAAAACGCCCGCTGAGGTATTTGCAGACGGCATTAACGGCATCGATTACCACTACTCCTGCTTCCAGAAGCATCCCGAATGGGTGAAAGAGGCCCACGACCTGGGCATGAGCGTGAATGTCTGGACCGTGGACAGCGAGAAAGACATCCGTCAGATGAAGGAACTGGGTGTAGATCAGATCACTACCAACAAGCCGGCTCTCACCCGCGAAATTCTTTTTGGACGCAAATAGCGCTAATTCAACAGCTTGGCAATTGCTTTATCCGTGGCCTCCGGTGCGAGGCTGCGGATTTTTTCTGTGAGAAGGCGATAAGATTCTTCGGGGCTGTGGTCCACTTGGAAAGGATGGTCGTCACCGGCATCGAAACCGGCAAAGAAGGGCACGGCCGGCTTGTCAAAAAGCGCCTCCGGCGTGCAGAAGGACGAGGTTTGCCAGCCGTTATAGGAAAGGTCCGGTCCGCGGTAAACGCGAATGATGTCTCCGGTTACCACGCGGCACTGCTGCATGAGCTTGCAAATGAGGGCATCGGCCTGCCCTTTTTTGATGCCAAGGAGCCCGCGCACCTCTTTTATGCCGATACTCCCGTTTTGTGCGAGATAGTCAAGTACTTGCTGCTGGGCGCTGTCTGGCTGATACTTGGCCTGCGACTGCCGGTAGTTTCTGAGCTCTGCATACCACTCGATGGAGGCAAAGGCGGCTTTCCCGCCCAGCAGGAACTTACCGTAGGCGATGTCACCGCTCTGGACGCAGGGAATTTTCCAGTCCCAGGGGGTGAAGGACAGGTTTTCCTGCGTGTCAAACCAGTTCTGGGACGGGGTCATCTCCTCAATGGAAAAGCCGGGAATCACATTGGCAAAGAAGGGCACAATACCCAGTTCCAGAATGGTTTCCAGCATGGCCTCCGCACTGGTAACGCGCGGCGGCATGGCTCCTATGGCTTTTTTCTCGAAGGACATGGCTCGAAGTTACAAAGAAAAATACAATCTTAAGCGTAATTCCCGGCAAATCCTGCTTAAGATCGTCGCAACTGACGAACAAAAGCGTAATTCCCGGCAAATCCTGCTTAAGATCGTCATCAGTACTCCCGCGGGCCGAAGATGTCGGTGCCGATGCGCACCATGGTGGCGCCGTGCTTTACGGCAACAGGCCAGTCACCGGACATGCCGATAGAAAGGGTGTCAAAGCCATCCAGCCCCATGGCCTTGATCCGGTTGAAAAGCGCCTCAATACGCATGAAGTCCCGCTCCACTACCGCCATGTCGTCGGTGTTGGTAGCCATGCCCATGAGACCACGGAAGCGAATGCCCTCCGCACCCTCTCCGGATACCAGGGCCATAATCTCATCCTCAGTAAAGCCCTGCTTGGTCTGTTCGGCGCCTAAATGCAGCTCCAGAAGTACGTCAATGACCTTGTGATTGGCTACAGCCCAGGAAGATATGGCTTCCAGGAGGTGCAAAGAATCTACCGACTGCACCAGGGTGACATACGGCAGCACCAGCTTGAGCTTGTTGGTCTGGAGATGGCCGATGAAATGCCACTGCACATCGGCCGGCATTTTCCCGACTTTTGCCGCAAGTTCCTGCGGGCGGCTCTCGGCAAAGACCCGCTGGCCGGCCTCGTAGGCTTCCATCAGGCGTTCCACGGGATGGAATTTGGAAACTGCCACCAGTTGTACACCTGATGGCAACTCCTTATAAATACTCTGTAAACGTTCCTTTATCATATCTTCTCTAAGTCCCTCCCCCGAGGGGAGGGGTTTCGGGAGGGGGTAACGTGCGAAGCTTTTATGCAAAAGAAGGGGGGACGTTAACGTCTCCCCTTCTTTTGCATTTCCCGCTGCATCTTCTGGGCTTCTTCCAGACGCTGCTGCCACTTGCTCTTGGGAGCGGGTTTGTCCTCGGCAGCTTTTACTTTGGCTACGACTTCTTCAGGATTCACGACCCACTTGCGGATGATAAAGGTTTCTGCAAAAGTGATGATGTTACTCAGGAGATAGTAGTAGCTAAGACCGGAAGAGAGGTTGTTACAGATGAAGAACATCATGATGGGCATCATATACAGGCTCATGGCCTGCATCATCTTGGCATTGGGATCATTGCCCGCGGTCTGGCTCTGCATGGTAATCTTGGAGTAGAAGAACATGGAAACAGCCATGAGAAGGGCAAACAGGGAAATGTGATCCATACCCAGGATGCTGGTGCCCCAGGAGATGACGTCGTCATAGGCGCTGAGGTCCTCGGCCCAGAGGAACGGCTGCTGACGCAGTTCGATGGAAGCCGGGAAGAAGCGGAACATAGCCCACAGGATAGGCATCTGAAGGAGCATCGGGAGGCATCCGCCCATGGGCGACACGCCGGCCTTGCGGTACAGGGCCATGGTTTCCTGCTGCTTTTTCATGGCGTCTTCCTGCTTGGGATACTTGGCATTGATCTTCTCCATGAAAGGCTTGAGCGCCTGCATCTTGGCCGACGAAGAATATGTCTTGTAGGCGAAGGGCAGCACTACCAGCTTGATGGCAAGGGTCATCAGGAGAATGATGAGGCCGAAGTTGGCAATGCCCGTGTGCAGCCAGTCAAACATGGGGATGATGAAGTACTTGGTGAACAGGCCGATGATCTTACCGCCCAGCGGAATCACTTTCTCGTAGGCGTGGTCATACGCCTTGAGGCCCTTGTAATTGTTGGGGCCGAAATAGAACTCGAAGGGAACGTCGATGCGCTCTGCACCGGGGGTGATATCGGCCCGCATGGCGGCTTTGCAGTGCATGAGGTCTTCACCGCCCTTGGGCAGGAAGTCCACCTTGAACTCGCCATAGCTGAAGTTGCCAGGAGCGCGCATGATGGCGCTGAAGAACTGCTGCTGGAAGGCGAACCATTCAATGTTGTTGTTGAAGCGCTTTTCGCCGTTACGGCCGTTGCCGATGTTACCCGGCTTGCTGTCTTCGGGGAAGTAGTAGTTGAGACGGGAATACTGGGTCTCGTTCTTGTAGCCCTTCTCCATGCGGGGGATTACGGCGTCAAAATCTACGTCAATGCTGCCCACATTGCGGGGAATGAGGTTACCCATACCCACGAAGGACACGGTCTCGTTCACCGAATAGGAATCTTTGCAGAGGGTGTACTTCTGCTCGATGTAACCGCCCTGGGCGAAGGGCAGGCGCATGACCACGGTGCTGTCGGTGGTCTCGGCCACCTGGAAGTTGAACTTACGGGTATCGACGGCTGTAGGGGCATATACCACGTAACCCAGTTCACTCTTGCCGGGCTGCAGCAGATAGAGCGGCTTCTTACCATAAGTAAGGAAGTCTTTCACCAGCACCGAATACGGCTGGGCGCCGCGGGTCGTGAACGTCACCTCAAGTTTCTCGTTGGAGAGGGTGATGAGCTGAGCCTCGGCGCTGGCGGCGGCATTCAGCAGGGAATCGGAATACACCGGAGCGGCGGGAGCGGCGGCGAGAGCGGGCGCAGCCTCTGCCGCAGCGGCGGCTTCGGGGTTGTTAGTCCTCCAGATGCTGTCCTGCTGCCACTGGGCGTATGCTTCAGCGGCAGCGATGGAATCCAGCTGGGCCTGATATGCTTGTTGTTTCTGTACCTGGCGGCTTTGATACCCGAAGAACCCCAGCATAATGAGGAAAATCAGGACAAAGCCTATAATCGAATTCTTATCCATATCTTACTCCTGTGCCTCCTCTGCCTCTTTGGCACGAATCTGTGCCTTGAGCTCCTCGAGCTTGGCCTTGGCGGCGTCAATTCTCTCTTGCATCTGTGCTTTCAGTTTCTCTGCACCCTTGGACAGGCCGAAGAAGCCAATGTTATTCTCATAGGTCTGGATTTCCTGCTGCAGGGCGCTGAACTGCTCCTTGAGGCGCTCGGTCTCCGTAAGGGGACGACGCTCACGGCCATTTCCGCCACGCTCTCCACGGCGGGGGCCACGGCTGCCGAAGCCGGGGAACTTGGAAGCCATCGCCTCCTTGTAGGCGGCCTGGATGGCATCCTTCTCCTTGAAGGGGACAAAGCCGATGGCATTCCACTTATCGGCAAATGCCTTCTGGGCGTCGGCGTCGGTATCGGCCGAAGGAACATAGGCCTTGATTTCTTCAATGAGGGCCTTCTTGGCGGCGAGGTTGGCGCTGAGGCTTCCCTGGCCGTCGGGCCGATTGTCACGGGCGGTGAAGAAGGCATCGCACGCGGCGCGGAAACGCTTCCAGATTTGCTCGCTCTTCTTGCGGGGAACGGCGCCAATTTCCTTCCACTGTTTCTGGAGTTCGATGAGGCGGTCTCCGGTGGCCTTCCAGTCGGTGCTGTCCTTGAGGGACTCGGCTTCCTCGATGATGGCCATCTTCTTCGCGAGGTTCTCGTTCATGCTGTCCTTGAACTCGGAGAAGCTGGCTCTCTTGCGCTCGAAGAACTTGTCGCAGGCAGCGCGGAAGCGGTCGTAGATCTTTTGGTTTTCCTTGCGGGTGGCAAAGCCGATGGTGCGCCACTCGGCCTGGATTTCCTCAATCTCCTTGCTCAGGGAATTCCACTGGGAGGAGGAGGTGATTTCCTTGTCGGCGATGGCTTCCACTTTCTCGCAGAGGGCCTGCTTGGCGGTGAGGTTCTGGGCCTGCTGCTCCTTCATGCCCTCGAAGTGGGCCTGATAGCGCTTGTTGATAACGGAGGTGGCGGCGCGGAAGCGCTCCCAGATTTCCTCGCGGAACTCCTTGGCTACGGGGCCCAGGTCTTTCCACTGCTCGTGGAGTTTCTGGAGCTCCTTGAAGGCTTCTACCACGTCTTCGTCGGCGGCGAGAGCCTCTGCCTGTTCGCAGAAAGCGGTCTTGGCTTCCAGGTTCTTCTTGAAGTCAAGGTCCCGGAGCTCACGGTTGATGTCCACCAGGTCGTAGAACTTGGTCACGTAGAGCTGGTAGGTGTCGTTGACGTCTCGGAAGTTCTGCTGAGGGACAGGGCCTGTCTCTCTCCAGCGGTTCTGGATGTCACGGAACTTGGGGAAGGCATCCTTCATGTCTCCGGGCTCTTCCACAAGGACCTTGAGCTCTTCGATGATGGCCTGCTTCTTCGCAAGGTTTTCCTCACGAAGGGCGTCCTGTTCCTTATTATATTCGGCCCTTTCCTTCTTGTACTCCATGTACAGGCCCTTGAAGCCGGCCTCGATGGCGGCGAAGGGGCTCACGGGACCGCTCTGCAGGGGAACGGTATTCTCTTCTGCGGGCGTGTTTTCGTCGGGTTCTTCCACTGCGGCATCTTCGCCGGCAGCCGCTTTCTCCTTGGAAAGCTTCTTATAAAAGGCAGACTTGATGGCCTCCGCCTCCTTGAACCGCTTCATGCGGTCTTCACTTTCTTTCAGTTGCTGGAACAGATCGGTAAGCTCCGCCAGGGTTTTCTCTGCCAGATTCACGGTGAACTCTTTCACCTCCTCCACTACCTGTTCTGCTTTCTGGGCTACATCTGCGGTCTCTTCCTGGACCACAGGCTTCAATTCTTCACTCATGTTTGATTGAGATTAGGTTAAACAATAACTCACAAATATAAGAATTATTCCGTGAAAAAACGCTACTTTTGCATCACAAATCTACCGCTATGCTCAGAATTGACATCATAACCGTGGTTCCAGAACTACTGGACAGCCCGCTTAGTTATTCCATCCCCGGCCGCGCCGTCAAGAAAGGCCTGGCAGAGATTCATATCCACGACCTCCGCAAATACGGCCTCGGCAGCCGCCAGACGGTGGATGACTATTCTTACGGCGGAGACGCCGGCATGGTCATGATGGTAGAGCCCGTGTTCAACTGCATAAACGAGCTCAAAGCGCAGCGCCACTACGACGAAGTCATCTACATGGCCCCCGACGGAGAAATACTCACCCAGAGCATAGCCAACGAGCTCTCCCTCAAGGAGAACATCATCATTCTGTGCGGCCACTACAAGGGCATCGACGAGCGCATCCGCGAACACCTCATCACCCGCGAGATCTCCGTGGGAGACTTTGTGGTAAGCGGCGGCGAAATCCCTGCGGCACTGCTGGCCGACAGCATCATCCGCCTTATCCCCGGCGTGCTCACCGACGAGACATCGGCCCTGTCCGACTCCTTCCAGGACGGCCTTGTCTCCCCTCCCGTCTACACGCGCCCGGCCGAGTTCAACGGCTGGAAGGTCCCGGACGTCCTCCTCAGCGGAAACCCCAAACTCATCCGCGCCTGGCAGGACGAGAAAGCCATCGAACGCACCCGCGAAAGACGCCCCGGGCTTCTGGAGTAAGCACAACGCCATACACCAAAATAAGGCTCGCATCACTGCGAGCCTTATTTTGGTTAGTTAGTAGTGTATTCTTACCTTAAGAAGAAGGTTAATTAGTTGGTTAGAAGATGCGTGTTAGTGTAGAGAACAAGTAGTGTTAACTTGTTTTCTAAGGCAAAGGTAAAACAACTTTTTAAAACCACAAAATTTTTTTAATTAATTTTATGTAAATAAATTATTTTAAAAAGAATAAGCGACTTTTACCATCACATTCAGCGGAGCCTGCGGATAAACGCCTGAACCAGTGGTAATTTCTCCAGAGGCGGGATCATAGGTCTCCCAGCGCCATCCAGCGGCATAATAAAGATGGTTAAAAAGGTTATTAAAAAATATTAAGAACTTAAGCTCTCCCCGTTTTAGTGCCACAGAGTGCGATGCAGACAGTCCTGCGACAAAATAAGAGGGCACGGCGAGGGCTTCACGCATGGAGTTGTCGAGGTATTGTTTACCCACAAATTTACCATTCCAGGAAACGGATCCCCCCTTCCAGGGAAGGACCGTCGCCTGCACCATGGCAATCACCGAAGGAGACATAAGCATGGTGGTGCGGCCATAGTGGACCGGGAACGTCATAGTATAATCGGCATCCGGAACATAAGAAGTGTAGTCTGCAATCTCATTCATGGAAAAGGCAGCATTGGAATCAAACCAAAGCCAGGAAAGCGGCTTCCATCCCGCAGAGAGTTCCACACCCCGGCGCCAGGCACGGGGCACGTTCTCTTTGATGGCATAGCCGGAAGAAGACAGCCGGCCCGTTTCCAGAAGCATGTCCGCATATTCCATGGCATAGAGATTCGCCGACAAAGCAAGCTTCTCGCCCGTGAAAGCATACCCGGCCTCCACATCCACCATCTGCTCCGGCTTAATGTCCAGCGCATCTCCCTTGATGTTCTCCTTGATGTCTCCCCTGCCCGGTTCACGGTGCCCAACGGCCACGGAAGCATAAAGCTTATGCCCGCCCCAGGACGCCGTAAGACCGGCGCGGGGGTTGAAGAAATTCCACACGCGGTCATAGTCAAAGCGGTCCTCATCGGCCGCCCCGTACTCCAGCCAGTCGTCATCCACACCCTTCAGGGTATAGCCGATGCGCCGGTACTGAAGGTCGGCATAGGCCGTGAGCCACTTCCAGGGCCTGTACTCGGCCCGGAGGAAACCGCTCACATCGCTCTTTCGGCCGGTATTGTCATACCAGGAAGGCTGGTCAAAGCTGTCCAGCCCCTTCACCCAGAGCACCTCTCCCCAGTGCCCGCCACGATACCAGCTGGCATTCACGCCGCCGGTCACATCCAGCGAAGAAGACTTGTACCCCAGCGAAGAGTTCACCACAAAAAAGTCATTGTCCATCTTCTTCCGGTAAATCATATCGGCTACGGCCGGCTGCAGGGAAGACGGGAAGCCAAACCGCTTGATCTTGCGGTCTGTCTTATAATACTCGTCGTAACCGTCCCCGCGCGTATAATTAAACGTATTGGACCAGAAAAGACGCTCCCCGAACGCGCGCGTATAGTTAAGCTGAAGATGGTGCTGGGCATAATTGTCGGTCTGATTGTCATAGTAGCACACATTCCCCTCGTCATCCTTATACTTGCCGGCCCCGTTGTAGCGGCGGTCCACATAATACTGTTCCAGGTCAATGCCGTCCCAGGTAATGCCGCTCTTCTGGTTTCCCATCAGATAGGTAAGGCGCAGGGAGCGCGGTCCCCGAAGCCAGCCCAGCACGGCAAACACCGACTGCGAATTCACCTTGGCATTGCGGATATACCCGTCCGTGCGTCCCCAGTTGCCGGCAATGTTGAAATACCACCCGCCGGGCAGAAGGCCGGTAGAGAAAGCGCCCGAGCCGATGACCGTCCCATAAGAGCCGCCGCTCAACTCCACTTTTCCCGTAGGATCGGCGCCCACAAAAGCGGTGTTCATGTTGATGCTGGCGCCAAAGGCACCGGCACCGCTGGCCGATGTCCCCAAACCGCGCTGCACCTGCACGCCCGACAGGAGCGAAGTGAGCGACGGGATGTTCACCCAGAACACCTCCTGGCTCTCGGCATCGTTCAGGGTAATGCCATTGAGCGTGATGTTGATCTGCGATCCCTTGGAACCGCGGATGGTCATGGCCGAATTGCCAAGCCCCGTACCGCCTTCGTTATAAGTCACCACCGACGGCAGCAGGTTCAGCGCCATGGGCAGCGAGTGCGACGGATCCGACGCACCCAGCCGGTCCTTGCCGACGGTCGAGAAAGTAACGGGAGTAAATGCATTGGCACGGGAGGCCGATACGACAACCGAGTCCAGACGCTCGGTCTTTTCCTGCGCGATGGCGCAGAAGGGCAGCATAGCAAACGCTACCAGAAGCAGTGATTTTTTCATTTTTTCCTTACGGCGGTATCAACCGCATCAAGTTATGAGGGTGTAATCTCAATCCGGAGTTTCCGGATACCCCTTTATGTCCTTCAGATCCTTCGTCGTTTCACTCCTCAGGATGACAAACAACCTGTCATTCTGAGCAAAGCGAAGAATCTATTTATTCATCAATTCAATTTGATAGAGTTTAGGCCAGTTCTTGCCCGTGACGAAGATGTGCCCCGCAGCGTCAACGGCAATGCCGTTAAGTACATCCGTAGCGCTGGTGTAAAGTTCGTCGGGAAGCAGCCCGGTGCAGTCCAGGGCGCCTTCCACCTTACCCGAGGAAGGATTGATCATCACAATCATGTCCGTCATATACACGTTAGCCCAAATCCTTCCGTCAATCCACTCCAGCTCATTGAGGTTTCTCAGCGGCCGGCCGTTCATGGTAACGGGAAGCTTCTTAAGGAGCTTCATATCGGCATCCAGGAAGTACAGGTTAGCACTTCCGTCGCTCGCGATGAGCTGCTTGCCGTCGGTGGTGAGGCCCCATCCCTCGCGGGGATAGCTCACCGTCTGTTTGTAGGAAAGCGTAGCGGCATCGTAGCGGAAAGCCACCTTATTGGTCCAGGTAAGGACATACAGGTCCTTTCCCAGGATGACGGAGCCCTCTCCGAAGTATTTCCGGTTGAGCTTTTTCTCAACAACAGGCTTACCGGTTGCAAGATCCACCGTCCTGATGGTACTGGTTCCGTACTGCCCGGTAGTCTCATAGAGTTTTCCGCCATGGAAGAAAAGGCCCTGGGTGTAGGCCATCATATCGTGGGGATACTCCTTCACCACCTTATAGGAATACTGCTTTACCTGGGCCTGAGAGCAGGCGCAGAGGGCAAGCAGGGCAAGAATGACAAGTTGTTTTTTCATTTCGGATTGCAAAGATAGCAAAATTTATAAATCGTTGGCCATCTCCTCTTCGCGTGTGCGGTCAATTTCTTCGTCAAACCCCTTGAGGGCGGCAAACGGCGCAAACTGCGCGGCACGCTCGGAAAGGGGCATGGGCTTATGCCGGCGCGAGGTGGGATGCGGCAGGCCGATGATATCGTCGTAGGGTCCTTTCATGCCTTGTGTCCTCCAATTTGATTGTTTCTCTCACGTGTAGTAGCGCCCTCCTCGAAGTTCATTCCCTTGAGGATGGCGTTCTTCCCGAATTTCCGTCGGATTTCCAGGATGACCTCCTGCTGCCGGCGCTCCTTCTCAAGATCCACGGGCTGCTCGTCGAAAAGGCCCAGCTGCAGGCCATCGGCCCGTTCCTCAGGGAGAATGTGTGAGGCCACCACGTAGATGCGCCGCACCTCCAGCGAAGGGTCTATGATGCGCTCAAAGAGTTCCATCGCCGCCTTCATGATAAGGGCGGTGGAAGAAGTGAAGCCCGGAAGATTCACGCTACCGTGCGCAGGCTTCGGGGTGGGACGGCCGTACCAGTCGGACACCATCTGCCCTCCGTAGCCCTGCCGGACCTTGTTTTCATAGCCGATGTGCAGCACCAGCTGGTCTGTCACCAGCTTCTTCTCCACCAGATCCAGCGCCAGGAGGTCGGTCATCTCACGGACGATGAGCGCCGCCTCGGAGGCCTTGTACGGACGCATGAGCACCTGCCCGCTGGAAAGAGAGCTAGCACCGGGGCGGTAGCCCTTGATATCGGCCATGGTGCAGGGCTCCCAGCCCCACGCGTGGTCGATGAGAAGCTCCGCATTCACCCCGAACTCCCGGTAGAGGGACTCTTCGTCCGTGAGCGAGCGGCGCGCGACATCCCCCAGCGTGTAGAGACCCATGCGCTCCAGTCGCGCCACGGTGCCCCGGCCGATGCGCCAGAAATCGGTCATCGGCCTGTGCGACCAGTATTTTTGCCGATAGCTCATCTCATCGAGCTCCGCCATGCGCACGCCGTCCTTATCGGCCTCCCGATGCTTGGCCTCCACGTCCATCGCCACTTTTGAGAGGTACATGTTGGGGCCGATGCCGGCGGTTGCGGTGATGCCCGTCTCTTTGAGCACTTCCCGCACCAGACGCATGGCGAGGTCGTGGGCCGTGGTTTTATAGAGCCGAAGGTACTCGGTGGCGTCGATGAAGACTTCGTCGATGGAATAGACGTGGATATCCTCCGGCGCGATGAAACGGAGGTAGATGCTGTAGATTTTACTGCTTACCTCTATATAATAGCTCATACGGGGCGGGGCCGTGATGAACTGCACATTCGTCCCCTTCAGTTTCTCATGAACCTCGAACAGGCGCGCGCGTCCCGGGATGCCGTATGCCTTGAGCGAAGGCGACACCGCCAGGCAGATGGTCTTATCCGTCCGGGTGGGGTCGGCCACTACCAGGTTCGTCGTGAGCGGGTCCAACCCCCTCGCGACGCACTCGGCCGATGCGTAGAAACTTTTGAGGTCGATAGCGATATATGTACGGTCCGTAGTCACTTGGTAAGCTTTACTTTTTACTCTTCCACCCAGGCCAGGTTAAAACGGTAATGGACACGGCTGCTCAGGAGGTGGATGGTGCCGTTCGGGCTTTGCGTACAGGCCAGATAGCCTTTGGGCTCGGCATGCGTGGCATCCAGCGTGAAGGTACCGGTCCAGGCGCCACCGTCCAGGGTACGGGTTTTGCCGTCGGTGAGGAGTTTGTTCACGGGCCAGGTAGCGCCTTCGTCATAGCTCAGGGCTACATACAGGCCGCTTTCTCCAAAGGAGCACAACATGATGGGGCCTTCCTGGAGGCGCCTGAGCACCAGCCGCTGGCCACTGCCGATGGGCGGGAATTCCGAAGCACGATAGATCCAGGTTCTACCTCCATCGGCCGAGATGCTTGAGGGCATGCGCCCGTCGATGGCGTTGCCGCGGCCCAAAGCCATGAGACGGCCGTCCTTAAGCTCCACAAGCCCCGCGTGGATACCTTTGATGATGCTGCCGGTGTCCTTCCAGGTTTTGCCTCCGTCCTTGGAGACGTGCAGCGCCGTACCGGCTTCGCCATCAGGGCCGGCATCGCAGCACAGCAGGATGCGGCCGTCTTTTGTAACGATGGGGCCGGCTATTACCTGATGCCGCACTGCATGTTCGGGCTCTATATATTGTAAAGGAGACCAGCTGCCATTATTCCAGCGGCGCAGGGCCAGGGCCAGGTCTTTCCACTCCCCCGCGTCGCCTACGCCCTGGAAGTGGAGAAGGTCTCCACTATCCAGCGTTAGAAGGGCGCTGCCGGTCATATTGCGGCCCGGTACTTTGCAAAACAGCGTAGCAGGCTGCCAGTTTTCTCCGTCAAATGTGCTTTGGAGTACAACCATTTCGCGCCCGGCCTCGGCGTCGGTAGAGAACCAGATGGCAAGGAGCCGCCCGTCCGGCAGCCAGGTCACAGCCGGCTGGTGGTTATGGGAATAGAAAGGGCTGCCGTCTACAGGAGGGATGACATAGGGCAGCGGCTCGGCGAAAAAAGGGGCCCCAGTCTGCCCCGGCGCTGTGGATCGCGGCAGTTCTTCCACGATGCGGAAGCCGAGCAGCACGCTGCGGTCTTCGGGAATGGAGGCGCTGCGGTAGTCCGTAGCCAGAAACTCCACGGGGGTGTTGTGGCTGCCGCCGCGCACCGCCCGGTACTGTCCGTCAACCCTGTCCAGGCACCATTCCTCCACGTTGCCGTGCATGTCGTAGAGGCCCCAGGCATTGGGGGCGAACTGCGCCACCTGCAGGCTCACGGGTACTTTGTCGCGGGTGTTCTCCTGCACCTTCCACTGGTCTTCGGGGAAGGTTTCTCCTGTGTTGTATTTCGTGGCGGAGCCGGCGCGGCACGCGTATTCCCATTCGGCTTCAGTGGGGAGACGGAAGGTGCGGCCCGTCTTGCGGGAGAGCCACGCGCAGTAGGCATCGGCCTCCTCCCAGCTTACCATGATGACGGCTTCGTCATCGGCCTTGGAGAAGCCCTTATAGCCGCGGTAGGCTTTGTGCGAAGGGTCGAAGGCCTCGTACTGGGCGTTGGTGATTTCGGTCGGGCTCATGCGGAAGGACGCGTCCGGGATATCGGTCATCGGGGGTACCGGCACCTGGGAACAGGCCACGGCGAGACTGAGGAAAGGAAGAATGTATTTCAAATTGACAAATGTTTTTCTGGATGTTCGGATCGTGTCCCAAAGATAAGGATATTTTAGCGGAATTGTTTAACTTTGCACTCCGAAAGTTAGTGGTATAATCAACACTTAATGATATGATCAAAGTAGATGTTAAAGGCTGCTCTTCCTTCGTGGATGCGGCCAAGTATGAATCCTATGTGAACAAGGCCCTGGAGGCTTTTGACGTGCTCAAAAACGAGACCGGCGCCGGCAACGACTTCCTGGGCTGGAAGAAACTTCCCCGGCAAATCACCGACCGCGAGCTGGCCGAATACGAGGCCATCCGCGACAAGTGGGTCAAAAAAGGCGTAGACCTTGTGATTGCCATCGGCATCGGCGGTTCCTACCTGGGTGCCAAGTGCGTGATGGAGGCCCTGAGCCACAACTTTGCCAAGCAGCTGAGGCACAAGGACGCCCCCGAGGTAGTCTTCGCCGGTAACAACCTCTCCGAGGAATACCTGGCCGAACTCATGGATCTGGCCGCCGAGCGCAACGTCGCCGCAATCGTCATCTCCAAGAGCGGCACCACCACCGAGCCCGCCGTGGCTTTCCGCATTGTGAAGCAGTACCTTGAGACCCACTACGGCAAGGCAGAGGCTGCAGACCGCATTGTGGCCATCACCGACGCCAAGAAGGGTGCCCTCAAAACCCTCGCCACCCAGGAGAACTACGTGAGCTTCGTGGTTCCCGACAATGTGGGCGGCCGTTTCAGCGTACTCACGCCCGTCGGCCTTCTTCCCATCTGCGTGGCCGGCTTTGACATCCGTGCCCTGGTGGCCGGTGCCCTGGACGCCCAGAAGGGCCTCGAAATCAAGAGCGAGAAGAACCCCGCCATCATCTACGCCGCCATGCGCAACCTCCTGCACACGGAGCTGGGCAAGAGCACCGAGATCCTGGTGAACTACAACCCTAAGCTCACCTACGTGGCCGAGTGGTGGAAGCAGCTCTACGGAGAGTCCGAGGGCAAGGATGGCAAGGGTATCTTCCCCGCCAGCGTCAACAACACCGCAGACCTTCACTCCATGGGTCAGTTCATCCAGGAAGGTTCCCGCATCATGTTCGAGACCGTTCTTCATGTGGAGAACGCCCAGAGAAGCGTTGTCATCGAGGCCGATGACCAGAACCTGGACCAGCTCAACTACCTCTCCGGCAAGCATGTGGAGCACTGCAACCACATGGCCGAACTGGGCACCGTGCTCGCCCACATCGACGGCGGCGTGCCCCAGATGCAGGTTCTCCTGGAAAAAGTGGATGCCTTCAACCTGGGCGGCCTGCTGTACTTCTTCGAGTTCGCCTGCGGCATCAGCGCCTACATCCTGGGCGTGAACCCCTTCAACCAGCCCGGCGTGGAGGCCTACAAGAAGAACATGTTCGCCCTCCTCGAAAAGCCCGGCTACGAGGAAGCTACCAAAGCTATCAAGGAGCGTCTGTAGCGCCTTGGCCGCAATAAAAGAAGAACGGGGCTGGTTCGAAATGAACCAGTCCCGTTTTGTAAAAGTGGCAAGGCCGTAAGCCGCTTTCTGTTTTTGAATCTGTCATTTATCTTCGCAACCTACCCCCCGGCATCGGACGGGCCGTCCTCATCTGCCGGTATATTTGGTCTTGCAGGCCCGGGTACCGTACCCGCTACATGTCGCCATACAGCGTCGTGGGCTCTTACCCCGCGTTTTCACCCTTACCTTTCGGCGGTTATTCTCTGTTACAGGTACCTTGAAGATTACTCCCCACTGTGCTTTCCACAGACGGGTGCCCTGCCCTGTGCGGACTTTCCTCAGCATCATCCCCGGATAGCCGGAGATTGGCCGCGACAGATCGTCTTACCACTTTGGGACGCCAAAGTTACGCATTATTTTTGATGCGTCCAAGCGAGGCCTCCACATCCTCGTAGCTGTAACCGCGGGACAGGCCAAAGCGCAGCAGCTTGAGCCGCAGCTGGGGATCTCCCTCGAGGGATTTGGATTTTGCAGCCATGAGGCGGTCCAGTTTCTCGCCGGCTTTCCGGGGCTCAATCTCTCCCAGGGCCTCTCCGATGACGGCATCCTTCACGCCTTTTGCGCGCAGTTGGAAACGGATTTTCACGGGACCCCAGCCCTGGATGTTGGCTTTTTCCCGCACATAGGCGCCGGCATAGCGGAGGTCGTCCACATAGCGTTCCTCAACGAGCGAGCGGGTGATGCGGGCGGCGGTTTCTGCGTCCGAATCCATGTACTTCAGCGCCTTTTTATAGACATCGGCCTCACAGTACTCGGCCTTGGAGCAGAGCTTCTGCAGGCGCGAAAGGCAGTCTTTTTCTTCCATCGGCCTAGAAATTATAGCCCAGCGCGAAGTATACGCCCAGGCGGTGGGTAAGCGTAGACCAGTGGAGCTGGAACTTGAGCGGGCCGGCGATGGAGTTGTAGGCATAGCCCACGCTGGCGCCGAAGCTGATGTTGGCCTGGGCCATCTTGCCAAAATCGGGGAAGTCTACCGCCGAGTTCATCACGGCCGACACGTAGTGGTTCTTTCCCAGCCGGTAGCGGCCTTCGAGGCGGGCGACGGCCAGGTTATCGGCCCGGAAGATTCCGCCCACGACGCCGGCGAAGGGAATCTGGTGGTCCAAGTATCGGCCGGGCATGTCTCCGCCCACGATATTCATGAAGGGAAGGGGGGCACCCCCGGAGGAGAAGACCATGCGCACGTTACCCTGGCCGATGAGCGTGAAGCGGCCCATGGTGACGGGGAGGGTGATATCGGCATCGGCCACTCCCATGAACTGGGTGCTGTAGGCTGGCATGAAGCCGGTGAAGTAGAATTCTCCGCCGATGCCGGCACGGATGCCCTTCGTGGGGAAATAGCCGTTGTCCAGCGTCTCCAGGCGGCCGGTAAGGAACAGGCCCGGATAATCTTCGGTGGAATACAGGTTATTGAAGCCTTCGGCCCCGGGGTTGGTCAGAATGTTCAGATAGTGGTACACCTGGTTGCGAAGGCCCAGCTTTACATCCATTTCGGACCAGTGCATGTTGGAGAAAAAGACTTCCTGATTGGCCTGGATGAAGCTTACGCCCACGGGAGAGGCATCGGCGAGATGGAGGTTCTTGTCCAGGTAGGTGACATTGGCGCGCACGTTGACGGTAGCGAATTTGCGGCCGTTATAGGAGTAGAGGACGTCCGCGGAAGGATGGGTGCTCAGGCGGGCGGTCACATCCAGCGAATGGCCGCGCATGGCATTGGTATTGAGGCCCACGTTCATGAGGAGGGCGACAAATTCCTCGGAATCTACCCGGGCGCCGAAGCCAATCCGGTGCATGGGGCCCCGCTTGCAGGAGATTCGGAGGCGGTAGGGTTCTTTTGTGCCCCTGAGCTCGTAGTTCACGTAGTCGTAGGAGCCTTTCCCGAAGATGCGGGCGATGTCATCCTCGATGGCGCCGCGCGTAACGGTGCTGAAGGCTTTCACCGTCATCCCTTCCAGGATGTAGGCAATTTCCTGGTTGTCCACGCCCACCACTTCAATCTGGCCGATACGAACGGGTTTTTGGCCGATGTCCACCGCCGGGCGTGTGATGAGCTTGCGGCCGGCCGAGCCCAGGCGCCTGCGGAGGGCCTGAAACTGCGGTGCCGCGGCCTCGGCTGCCCTGTAGCCGCGGGCATAGAGGGTATCTACCGCCTGGCGGTTGAAGCTGAGCATGTTGTAGCCCGTCATGTCGGGATGGATGTGGATATCGGTCATGCGCTGGTTCAGGGCAAAAGCGTCGTTGGAGAAGAGGTCCATGCCGGCCATCATGAGGTCGGCCAGGTTTTGGATTTCATCGGCCTTGAGGTTGCGCTCGCTCAGGTCCACGCCAATCACGATGTCGGCGCCCATGCGCTTGGCCAGATTTACGGGGAAGTTGTTGCGCATGCCGCCGTCCACCAGCACCATGCCCTCGGAACGCACCGGGGCAAAGAGGCCGGGGATGGACATGGTGGAGCGGAGGGCCAGGTTCACGGAACCGCTGTGCCAGATCTTGGCCTTGCCGGAAACCATGTCGGTGGCTACGCAGGCAAACGGGATGGGGAATTTGAAAAAATCGGTGGAATCGCTGTACCCGACCGTGCGGGAGGAGATGATGTGGTTCACGTTCTGGCCGAAGACAAAGCCGGAAGGGAGGCTTCCGAGGAGGGCGCCGCGGGCCATGGAGGTCATGTCTTCCCCGCTGTCAGCGCCCAGGTGGAGTTCCCGGGAGCGTCCGGCCGCAAAAGGCATTTCTCCGGCGAGGTAGTTCTTGTAGTCGTCGGCCTTATAGTAGAAGGGAAACTGGACCAGGTATTTTTCCTTGTTGCGGATGCGCGAGTAAGGCAGGTACTTCCTGTCCACCTTGTCGGAAAGGGCCATGTCCCAGTTCATGTTGCGGAAGAGGCTGTCCAGGTAGTCGGCCTCGTAGCCCAGGGCGTACAAACCGCCGATAAGACCGCCGATGGAGGTTCCCACCACCATGTCCACGGGAATGTCGTACTGTTCCATGTATTTGAGCGCGCCCACGGTAGCGGCGCCCTTGGCTCCGCCGCCGGAGAGGACCAGCGCCACGGTGGGGCGGGTCTTGCGGATCTGGGCCATACGGGCACGGATTTGCGTCACGGCCTTGGCGTCCTTGTCATCCAGGCCGAAGGTAGAGGAGGGTGCCTCCTCGATTTTCTGGGCATTCAGGCCCAGGGAGAGTATGGCTAAGGCAGTGGTCAGTAGAAGTTTTTTCATGGTTTACTGCTTGTGTTTTCCGGCCAGGAGGCCGCAGGCGGCATAGATGTCTTCTCCCCGGGAAGCCCGGATGGTGGCGGTGAGGCCTCCGGCATTCAGGCGGTCCCGGAAGGCTTCCATCTGCGCTCTTTCTGCGGGGCCGTAGGGGAAGTCCGGAATTCGATGGAAACGGATGAGGTTGACGCGGCACTCCAGGTGACGGAGGATGCGGATGAGTTCGTCAGCGTGGGCGGGGGTGTCGTTCCAGCCGTGGAAGATGGTGTATTCGAAGCTTACGCGGCGCTGGCCGGTAAAGTCGTATTGCTTAAGGAGTCTTATCACCTCAGTCTCCGACCAGGCTTTCTGGACGGGCATCATTTGGGCCCTTTCCTCAGGGAAGGGGTTGTGCAGGGACACGGCCAGGTGGCACTTGCACTCGTCCAGGAACTGTTTGAGCTTAGGGAGGACGCCAATGGTGCTGAGGGTGATGCGCTTGGGGCTCCAGGCCAGGCCCCAGTCTTCCGTGAGCACTTCGATGACCCGTTTTACGGTGTCCCAGTTGTCGAGGGGTTCTCCCATTCCCATGAAAACGGTGTTGGTGAGTTCCCCTGCCTCGTCAATGGCGAAGTACTGGCTCAGGATGTCGGCAGCGTCCAGGTTGCCGTGGAAGCCCTGCCGGCCCGTCATGCAAAACTTGCAGGCCATCTTGCACCCGGCCTGCGAGCTCACGCAGAGGGTCTTGCGGTCTTCGTCCGGAATCATGACGGCCTCCACGCAGGATTCTTCCGTCTTTTCTCCCACCTGGCAGCACACCGGGAACAGGTACTTCCTGGTACCATCGGCCGATGTCTGTACGTCGACGGGCGCAATCATGCCCACCTCGTATTTTTGTGAGAGCGCTTCCCTGCCCTGCCTGGACAGGTTGGTCATTTCATCAATGCTCCTTACCCGCTTCTGATACAGCCACTGCGCCATCTGCTTCCCGGCAAATGCCGGCAGGCCCGCTTCCTGTGCAATCTGTTTCAGTTCATCCGGGGTTTTACCTAATAGACGCGTCTTCATACCACAAATTTACGATTTTCTACACAAATTATCAATACGCGCGCCTATCTCCGCCCTGCGCCGTTCGCCTCGCGCCCCGCAGACGAACTTAAGCGTGATTTGCGGCGAATCCTGCTTTTGTTCGTCAGTGGTGACGATCTTTCCAGTTGTAATCCAAATTTATTTTAAGCTTAATAATTTGGTT
>CAMODD010000025.1:0-22809 GCA_946611215.1 uncultured Bacteroidales bacterium
CACTGACTGACAGAAATGTTTCAGTAATGTTACACTAAAGAACGAATCCAGGTTTGCAACTATTTGACATTCAATTGGTTCGGTCCAATGGTTAGTGTTCCCGCTCTGGGCACTGAACCGGAACCACCCAGTTCGCTGGGTGGTTCCGGTTTTTTGTGATGAGCACCTTAGGGCATCGGCCGACTCCCAGCACGTGGAGATGCGCAAAAAGTGCCCAAAGTGCGCATCCAGAGATGCTCGAGCACGTGGAGATGCGCAAAATCGGCCCAAAATGCGCATCCAGAGATGCTACAGAACACCGCCAAGACCAAATCCATTGGAAAACGGCCGACGACGTCCCTACTTGAACCGTACGCGGGAGCGAATGTCCATGGGGACCTGGCGGGCATCCACGTACTGCCACTCGTCTATCATGTAGCCGCCGTGCGCCTTGATGTTCTTCTCAATGGCGTTCATAAGGCCCAGGTCATAGAACAGATCTTCCGTGGAAACAAAGCCGTAATCTGAAGGAAGCGTGACAAAAAGGGTGTCTATGCAGAGGTTACACTGCGAAATGCCCTCCAGGACCTTGTCTACGGGGACTGTGAGTTCTTTGGGCTCCTCATAAGTATCCTCGCTCACCATGTCTTCCTCAATCTCCATTTCTTCCTCAATCTCCTGCCCGTCTTCGTAGCCGTCAAAGATATCGGGGTCATCGCCGCCGTCTCCGGCGCCGATGGATTCCAGCTCCTCCGAAGTGGGCTGGCGCACCAGGCCACCGGTAGCCGCCATCAGAAGCTGAATAAACATATAGACGCGCTGAAGGCCCTTCATGGGCATGAGACTGTAGTCATTGTCATCTTCGAGCACAAAGACCACGGTGCCGCGGATTTCGTTTCCATGGCCATAGATCATCGTGCCCGCCATATTGTCCGGCAGGTCTTTCATGTAGCCGTCCTTGTCTACGAGCATGGCCACATGGCAGCCTTCCAGGGAAAGGGCTTTGGTGATACGGGTAAGTGCCTCCGAGAAATGCACTACGTCAAAACCGCGGGCATCTACCTGGGAAGCCAGGTCCTCCAGATCGAGGTCTTCTTCCACATCCATGGCATAATAGAATCCTCTCGGATAAACGGCGATGGCTCCTAAACTGTCCTTTGTATCCTCCTCTTCGGGGTTGGCGGCCAGATACTCTTTGAGCCAATACTCTTCTATTTCTTCCGCGTGCTTGGAGAGTTTCCCCGAAACATAGCCCCGGGCCACCTGCTCAAGGGTAAACTTTTCCCGGTCTCCCAAACGGGCGGCCTGCAGGCTGGCTTTAGCAACGCCGTCTCTTTCCAGGGCTTCCAGAAGGACCGCCTTGAGCCAGAAACAACTGCCATGGCCCATTTCGCAGCCTCTCTCCACCACTTCCAGGGCCTGTTCCAGGTCTTCCGGATAACCCAGGTGACCACAATAAAGGCAGCACCCCTTCACAAAACAGGCATACCGGTCGTGGTGAGCAATGGCGTAATCAAGGCCCTCAGCAATTTCCCGGTGAAGGGCCTCCTGTTCCTCCTGGGAATGTTCCAGGAAACGTTCCTGCTCCATTCCGGATTTAAAGCGGTTGCAGTTGATGGCTCCCTTCCGGGCACCTTCTTCCGCAATGGCGTAAGCCTCCGCTTCGTCTCCCCGATTGAGGTAGAGAATGGCTAGGGAGTAATAGCTCTCCGTATCTCCGCGGTCGATATTGACCCGATAAGCTTTTTCTGCTGCAGCCGTATCCGTATCTTCCAGCGCAAGGCCCAGCAAATCATAGTAGATGGTATCACAGCCCGGGTTCTTCTCTATATGCTGTTGAAGGATATCGGCCACCATAGCGGGGTTCTTCTGGAATCCATAGTCACCGAAAATGGTGTTTTCCAGCGTCATATACTGCGCCAACTCACTCCCGGCCTTATAGGAAGCGTCCATCAGGTAGGCATGCATCCCGTGGTTGGCTTCATCGGCCTCTGTGCGGCCATCAAAGTACATCTGGGCCAGTGCGGCCTTTGCGTCCTCGACGCCCTCGTTCACAGCCTTGAGGAGAAGAGCCTCGGCCTCGGGAAGGCACTTGCCGCCGGGGTTCACCAGCGCCAGCCATCGGCCATAACCATAGGCGGCATAGGGGTCTGCCCCGCTGGCAGCCTTGAGTTTTTCTACCATCTCCAGCGAAAGGCTCTTGGTGCGCCATCCGGTAAGGAAATGCTGCAGGAATTCGCGATCGTGCGTTATTTCAAAAGTCTTGGACATAGCTATTCGTAATAAGTGATGATCCTTTTTTCTTCCCAGCCGTTCACCGTCCTCACCAGCCAGTTGCCGTGCGTGTCAAAATCCTGAGGATTGTACCCGTAATCAATCTCGACAATCTGGGGAGGAGCATCCTCTTCGTCGCTGATTTCTTCGTGTTTATGCGAAGGAAAATAATTCTTTCCCTCATAGGTATATACACCCAGATATCCCCAGGCGGCATATTCTCTTACAATCCTTCCCAGCTCGTCGAATTCGCACTCGCTGTAACCGGAAAACCCGGTATCACAGCGTACCCGGCCCTCGAAATGGGTGGCAGGCTCGTCGTTGTCATCGGCTACCCCCTCTTCGGAAAAGGCAAGCAGAAGGGCGCCGTCTTCCCCGCACACTGTTTTCACAGGGCCCAGCAACCCGAACTTTGCCACATCCTGCTTGTAATCCAAATCGGGAGAGCCCACGGCAAGGGACATGTTGCCGCCGGGCTGTGCGCATGAAATCAAGAATGCGCACAAAAAGAGTGTACATTTTTTCATAGATTCAGAAGACCTTCTGTCTTCAGGTCCCGGATAAGGACATTATACTTGATGGGAATCAGATACACGCAGCTGTACCCGCCCGGCACAGTAACAGCCTGTCCCAAGGGCTCTGACAGGACATTCTTCCCGGAAGCATCCTGCTTGAGGTAGGCATGCATCCTTTTCGTAAAGAAATTGACGGCATAGTCCTTGGTCTTCAGCTGCTCGCGGGTCTTATTCATCAGCGGGCGCCCGTTATTGATTCCTTCAACGCCCGAATACAGCAAGCGTTCAAAAATCGTTTCCTCGGCACTCCGGAGGATGTCCCCCTTTTTGGCCGATACGCCCTCAGCCGCAAACAGCGCTGTCTTTCCGTCAAACTCCAGCAGCGTCACCTCCCCTCCGCGCTCTACCTGGGCAAGCGCAGCGAGGCCGGTGACGGCAAGGCCGATGACAATAGATACAAAACGTTTCATTACAAACTGTTGAGTACGTCGTTGATGCCGCCCAGCAGGCTGCCGATATCCTTGGGAGGACGGGAAGTAACCTGAATGGGGATATCATTGTCCAGGGCATCCTGGAGCTCTTTCCCGCCCTTGGTAACATTGCACAGACTCAGGCTGGCGCTTTTTACCTCGACCACCTTCATCTCGCCAATCTTTTCGGTAATGAGTTCTCCGGCCACGTCCATCACCTTGAATATCTCGAAGATGTTGCCTTTCACCACGCCATCGGAGGAACCCGCACCCAGGTACACAGACTTGATGCCCTTCTTGGGATGCGTTTCGTTGACGGCTTTAATCTCTGCACTCACGCGGAACACATTGTTCACCAAAGCGACAAGGTCATTGTCCACAAGGCCGAAGGCATCGGCGGTAGCGGCATCGTACCCGTCACTGGAAGAACCGTAATGACTGTTTTTCTTATTGATCAGCGTAGCTGCGGAAGTTACGTCATACAGCTGATAGGCATACTCCATCTTGGCCTTGTACATGGTCTTGCCGTCATAGGAATCCGTACTGGTAGTAATGGTTTCCAGGGTAGCTTCCAAATAGTATTTTGCACCGGCCTCCCGCAGCTGGGCAATCGCCTCGGCGGTAACGGAAGAAAGGCCGCCCAAGGTAGCTCCGTCCACAACATCCAGACGCCCGGTAGAGGTGAGTCCCTCCAGGATACCGCTTTTCAGTTTGGTCACCCATTGACTGCCGACGCCAGAATTCCCGCCGACTTTTCCAAGAACGATGTTCTGCTTTTGGGCAAGCGCTGGCATCATACAAAGAGACAATGCCATCATTAAAAAGATTCTTCTCATAATTGTACCGTTTTTAGTGTTATTCTATAACTCGTCCTGCGCAAGCCGGAGGCCGGTTGACGCATTGAATTCGTCGGGGCGCATGAACCCTCTGAACGACGAAGAGCAGGGCCATCCCTTGTTGGGATAAGGACCGCCCCGTACAATCTTGACAAACCCGCTTTCGCCAGGTGCCCCATACGAGCTATACCAGTCCCCGCACCACTCGGCAACCCCCTCCGTCATGCCTACAATGCCCAGGGCCTTGCTGCGGGAAGCCGCATATTCCCACTCCGCTTCCGTGGGGAAGCGGAAATGCGCGCCGCTCATGGCATTGAGCTTTCCGATAAACTCCTCTGCGTCGTACCAGGATATGTTTTCCACAGGAGCATTGTCGTCGGGTGAGAGGGACGGATTACTTCCCATCACGGCCTTCCACAGGCCCTGCGTCACTTCTGTTTTGCCGATACTGAATTCCCGCACCGTCTCCGGATGAACCGGAGCCATCAGGACACTGCCGCCGACGCCCATCTGGAAGCGGCCGGAGGGAACATTCACCATCTCATAGGATACGCCCTCCAGCGAGAAACTGCCCTGTGCCTTCAATACCACATTGAGCGTTCCTTTTCGGCCCAAAACAATGTCAAAGGACATCCTCTCCGGATTATAGCCGGCCGCGCGCACTTCTACCGTATGGGTTCCCTCCGGCCCTTCATACTCGAAGGGAAGCACGCTGGAAAGCTTTTCCCCATCTACATATACGTCTCCGCTACGCGTGTTGCTCTTAATGAGCATCTTGCCTGTTGGCCCGTCATAGGCCACGTGAGGAGCCTCCACCTGAAGGATATAGGTAGATTTCATCGCCAGCGGCTCCGGAAATTCGTAACGCAGCGGAAGATACTTTTTGGTCTTGATGTTCAGCCACCAAGCCTTGTCCAGCATATAGACCCACCATTCCCCATCCTTGAATTCCTGCTTGACAATGGAGCCCTCAAATACCACGTCCTGCAGGACAAGGCCCACCTTGAGGAGAGCGCAGGGATTCCCGTTCAGGTCCTTCACCTCATAACGCACGGCGCTTATATCGCTCGGGTCCTGATGGAAATCCTTGACCGTCAATTCCTGGCCCCACGCCAAGCCGGACACAAACAGGAATAAGGAAAGGAATGCTTTTCTCATAACTAGATCTTAAAGTTGTCGAGCGTAAAGATATCTTCCTCGGGAACCTCCATGGGCTGCCAGGTACGCACATTGATCTCAGGTGCATCCGGGTTCTCGAAGTTCCACACCAGGAAGAGGATACCCTCGTCACTGTACGTGGAGGAGTTCCAGTGCTGGATTAAGGTAACCCCATAGAAATTGGGATTGGCGCCGTGGCGCATTACCTTGATGTCGTCGAATTTCACATTGATGTACCCCTGACGGGCGAAGACCCGCTTGAGATTCTGGAGATACTGCTGCTTGCTCTGCTTGGAGTACTGAATCTCCGGACGGGAACTGCTGATATTGAGCTCATTGGGAACGCGACGGATTACCTTTCCCGTAATAATGAGCGCATCCTCGCTGAAGACCGCATCCATGAAGTCGAGGTCTTTCTGGTTGTAGGCATTGCGGAACTGCTCCACATAGTGCAGGATTTGCATGCGGCGGTCCAGGTCGTCCAGTTCCACGCCTTCGCGCATGATGCGCATGTACTGGTTCACACCCAGGGTAAGGTTGAAGTCCACGATGCGGCCGCGCGTATCAAAGTCAATACAGATTTCCTGAAGTTTGGCGTCGGTATACGTATTGTCCAGCGGCTTCATCTCAATTTCGATGTTGCGCACCTGGTATCCGCGGGCCGATGATCCGTTTCGCAGCGTAAGGCAACTGGTAACAATCTCGTCATCCATGGTACGGAAATGCACGTTTTCCCAAAGCATGGCAATGCTGTGGGAGGCCATGTCGTCAATATCCAGACCGGAGAAATTGACGGCCTGCGAAGCGCTCTCCGCAGAGTTGATGGCCGTCAGAAGGCGCGAAACCTGGCTCTCCATCCGGGCTTTGAGGTTCCCTTCAGAGATACCATCGGCCAGCTCAAAAACCACTTTATCCTGCGCTCCGGCCATAAAGAAGCCGGTGAGCAGCAGGCCCAAAACGATTAGTATTCTTTTCATCATCTATCTATTTTGCGAACGTAAACCAAATAATATCTGCCTCTCCCGGAAGCGTAGCGGGTACGCTGGTCAGGGTTCGGAAATCGGTCCGGGTACTGGCGCCCGGGCCCAGCACGGTCTCAACCTTTCCGGCTTTTCCAACCAGCATGAAGCACTCGGCCGGCTTTCTGCAACTGGCCAAAGAACCGGTATTCTTAATCTTATACTCGGCCTTCATCCGGGCCAGAAGAGCCTTCGCTGCGGCAAAGGAGCTGGCCGACAGCAACTGGTCCACGGCACTCTGCTGCCAGGCGCTTTCCAGGCGAAGGGAAGGAACCGGGGCCGATGCCGGAGCCGGCGTACTTTCCAGTTCCACTTTCTCCACGTTTCCAACGGCGATCTCCTCCGGAGCATCGGCCTGGCCTCCTCCGGAGAGCAGCGTCACGTTCTCTGCAGTCTGGATGTCAGACTTTTTAACGTAGAGAAACACTTTCACCATCTCTCCCCTCCGCAGCTGGACGGAATCGCGGGACGAGTTGATATTGCGGATAAGGATATCCTTGTCACTGAACGCCTTCTTGGAGCCGGCATACTCTTTCACCTGAATAAGCAGAAGGTCGTTGGCCACCTCGAAGGCCTCGGCCTGCGTGGGCATGGTAGCCTCGGCATAAAGGTACTGGTTGCTCCGTTTGATGGAGTTGATTTTCTTGGTGCCCTGGCTCCAGGCCGCCACGGTGACGAGAAAGAGAGCCATAAGGCAGGTTATGAGTCGTTTCATTGTCTGGTTTCTTCAAATAAATATTTCAGGGAATGCGTGGGGACATAGGACGTGAGCCGGGCCAGGATGCTGCCTTCTTTCAGCGCAAGCACCTCATAAGGCACCTGTAGCCGCAGTACGTGATTGAACCCGGCAGCCGCGTTTCGCAGGATGAGTTCTCCTTCCATCAGCTCCCCGTCCCGGGCAATGACTCCCCAGTAGGGCGTGCAGCCAAACTGCTGGGAATAGCCAATGAGTGCACGCAGGGGAATGGTAAAGTAGTCCCATTGCAAGCCATACACGCTGCGCTTGATTTGAACGGTGACGCTTCCTGCATCCACCAGGCCCGCCAGCATGTTGGCAAAGGTCTCGGAAGGGTAAGAAGGTGCATCTACCGGCTCCATCGAAGCCGTAAAGTACCGGTTCGCATTGAGACTGGGTAGGTAGTAGCACCCCAGCGCCTGCTCCAGAATGTGGTCTGTCCTTTCGGAAAGTTCACCGGCCGATGGAAGCGGCGGCGCAACCGGATCCGGGGCACTGGCCAGTTCCCCCGGAAGCCGGCGCTCATCCTCCTGACGGGTGCGTCCGAGAAGCAGCTCTGCATCGGAAGGGAACGTCATGGAAAAGCCTCCCCATTCCAAAAGGTACCAGCGTCCACCCAGCTCCGAGAGCTTCAGGGAAAGCCCCGGCTCAAGGCTCAGCGGCAGAAGACTATCCAGTCCTCCTCCCTTCGGGAAAGAAACGCCGTCCTCCATGAGCTGGACTTCCAGGGTCTTTTCCCGCTGCAGGGGAAGGTCCGCCTCCAGGGAATAACGCTCCACAAAGTGGCCCACAGTTGGGCCGATTAGCTCCCGCTGCTCCTGAGAGAAGAGGGCATAGCCGATATGCTCTACCGTTCCGCCGCACTTGACCACGGAGACGGGCGTATCCTTCCATGAAAGGCGGTTTTCGCCATCCGGAAGCGCCTCAATACGGGCACGCCCCAGGACATCGGCCATCGCCTCCAGACGGTCGCTGCGGAAGGCGGGACCCGGTCCCGCCAGAACAAGAAGAGATATCAGTATGCTTCCTAGCATGGAACTAGTTTCCTATGTACAGGCTTTCCTGCTGGCCGTTGGCATGGTGGATATAGCCCTGGACCAGTTTGCCGGAATTAAACTTGCAGCTCACAATCTTGTCACCCCGGGATACGCTCTTGAAAGAACCGTTCTTCATATCAATCTGGTAATCCTTGGTAACCTTGATCTCGCCGCCCATGCCGTGCGGCTTCCCACCCTGCATGGGGCCTTCATAGGTACCCCAGCCCAGGCTGTAGGTAGTTGAGGAGGCTGGCTTGGGGGCCGGTTTGGGCGTTTCCTTTACCGGAGCGGGTTCCTCTACCGCGGGCTCTTCCACGGCCACGGGCTCTTCCACGGCCACCGGAGCCGGTTCGGGTGCGGGCTCATCCTTCCCCCCGCTGAGGAGAAGGGCGGTACCGCCACCTCCCAGAAGCACCACGGCCGCAGCAATGATGCCGATGAGTTTGCCTTTGCCGCCACCGCCGCCTTTTTCAATCACTTCCAGTTCCTGGCCACACTTGGGGCATACGAATTTTCCATCTACCTCTTCCAGGTCGGTTTCCTGGAAAATGGTTTCTTTATCGGCCTCCGGGCAGATGCCGTAGTTGCTGCATTTGTATTGTTTTGCCATAGTTTTATCAATTAGTTTTTAAGGGTTTGTATTGCTTTCTTGGCGGCTTCCAGGAATTCCAGGAAGGCTTTGGAGCCCTGATTGTTGCCGGTCTCCGGGAGCAGGGTTTCGTTCAGGAGCTGCTGAATCTTCGGACGGAGTTCATTCACCCGGTTCTCGATGTTCAGGTACGGGCCCTTGAACTTTTCTTCCACCTGGGCCTTGATGCTTTCGCAGAAATCCTCCGTGAATCCATCGGCATAGCCAATCTCCGTAAACTTGGCGGCGAGGGGCTTCAGCGTTTCAAATCCGGTGTCCTCGTCCACCTCCACGGTACCGAACATCTTGCGGCCGGTACCGTCCATTACGTCACCGTACTTGATAATGCCGGTTGCATAGGCCAAAAGAATCCAGGCTGTGTACTCGGCCCGCAGCTGAGACTTCTGCTTGGCCGGCGTGAGGAACAGGTCCGGGAACTGCTCGCCGGTGCCTTCGCCATGCAGAATCACTTTATTCTCACGAATCTGGGAAGCGGTCATATTGGGATTATTCACCAGATAGTCGTAACGCTCCTTATAGAACTTGAGGCTCTCCAGGGTACGCATGGGCAGGCAGTAGGTAATGCTCATGACGGTGATTTCATTCTTACGGTCCGACGAAGAGTCGACGAAAATCCGGACGCCGGCTTCTGCAGCAGAGATAAGGGCCTGTTTGAGGTCTACAGCAAATTTCTGGACTTTCTCGTTGCCTTCCACCTTGGGCAGGCTCACCAGGATGACTTTCCTTGCGACATTCTTGCCTATTTCGGTGGTAGGGTTGTTGGGCACGGACAGGCCCACTTCCGTGTGGTTGAGCTTGACCATCACACCGCTTTCCTTCATGATCTTGCGGGCGAAGTTGGTCAGGCTGTCGGCCGATGCATACTGCTCGGCCAGCTGTTCCAGGATGCTGCGGTTGATAAGTTTCTCGCTGGCTTCCACCAGAGTGTTGTCGTGGATGGAAATCACCTTCTCTCGCACGGTCTTCTCAAAGATACCGTCCAGGACGTCCTGGTCGATGGTCTCATTGGCACGGGCGAAAGTCTTCTCCGAGCCGATGGCCTTCAGGATTTCCTGGCGCACGGCCGTAGAAATGTTTTCCTGGTTCTTCCTGCTGTGCACCATGGTCTGGGTGAATTCCTTCACCTTGGGCTGGTCATAATACCGGATTACGGTACCCTCAAGGCTCGTGGTATTCACCTCGTCCTTGCAGCGGGAGCCGGCCTGGCGGTCTGCTTCCTCGATGGCGTCGCTTACGGTGGAGACAAATTTCTCCAGACGGGAATGCAGGATGTTCTCCTTCCCGAGCAGTACTTTCAGGAGGTCCAGGGCAAAGCCGGAAGCTTCCACTTCCGTTTTGCGTACGCAGATTTTCTGCATGGTCTCGGCATAGCCGGCCAGCATCTGCTTTCCCTTGAGGCCGCGGGTAATAAGACCGGCGTCGTTGTACTCTTTGGCGCGGGCCTGCCGCTCCTGTTCCAGTTTATCCACAACCTGGCGCAGTTTCACGCTGCGGTCCTCAAACTGTTTGATCTTGGACTGCGTCTCGGCCATGATGGCTTCGCTCAGTTCCAGGAGGTTATAGAGGGCAAACGTACCGGCGGCCCACTTGTCAAAGAGGTCGGCCTCGATGCGCTGGACAATTTCGTCGGCAATTTTCTCGCGGGCTTCCTTCTTGCCGGCGAAGAAATCGGCGATACCGGCGGCGCGGAAGCCGCTCTGCAGGCCCTTGGCCACCAGCTCGTTGAGCTTGGCAATGGGCTGGGATGTATCCTCAGCATCTTCCAGCCACTTGGGAACCACCTTGCCCCAGTATGCCTGGAAGGTTCCCCACTTTCCTTCGTCGGAAGGCAGGATGGGAATATCCAGCATGAGGTGCTTGTCGGAGAAACGCCAGTTCTCCAGCGGGTTGCCCAGCTTCTTGTCCTGGCCCTTTACATAGTCGGCCCAGTCCACGTTGGCCGGAGCGTCGCGGAAGCCGATGTCGTCGTTCCAGTTGTTGTAGCGCAGCTGGAGGAGGCTCTGGCGCCCCAGCGTCCAGGTGAAGTATTCCTTGATTTCCTCATCGGGAATGATGATGCGCTTGATGCCGAACGAGCCCAGCGCCTTGGTGCGGTACGGGACAATCTCGCCGTTTTTGGCCTTTTCCCAATACTCCGTGCGCCAGTCGTCAATGTTCTCGAAGGAGAAACTGCGCTCATACTCCTCCGTGTTGCCGTTGGTTTCCATAAACACGCGGGCAAAAGCGAAGTCGGAGACAATCTGGGGCAGTTCCGTATGCGGGTTCACGGTATAGCCGTTCTCGTTTACGTCGGAATACACCATGAGACCGTTGGCGATGCGCTTGATGCCGCCAAATTCCACGCGGCCGGTGGGAGAGAGGCCCGTGAGGTCGAAGGGCTTGTAGGCGCCCACCATGAGGGCATTGAGCTCCTGCAGGGCGGCGTAACCGTTGGCGTGGTAGCGACCGGCGTCGCAGCCGCCCGGAGGGGTCACTTCCGGAATCATGGGGAACACCACGATGGACGTTCCCTCATTGTTGAACTGGTCTATCTTGCGGGTCTGGGCCACCACATCCACGATGGAACCGGAACCGGTGCCGCCGGCAAGGCCGGAGAAGATAAGGACGGTGGTCTTGTCGTTGCCGCTGATAACCTTGCACTTTTCATATTGCGCGTTCACGGCCTGGCGGTACCGGGCCACGTTGGCACCGAACAGGATTCGGCCCGCACGGCGTTTCTGGCCGGCGGCAGCACCCAGGTTACCAATGGTTTTCTGCATTACCTCGGGGTCTCCGATAACACCGCTAAGGCCGGGGAAACCGGTAGGGTTGGCAAAAATCTGATCCAGGTCCACGCCTTTGATGAAGACAAACTCGTTGGTGTTGAACTGCGCATTCTCGCCCAGCACATACCACGTTTTGTCTCCGGGACGCATCATTTCATCGGTGGTGTCCACATAGACAAAACCCACAGGAATCTTTGCGCGTTCCTCTGCACTGAACTCCTGAAACATACGCTTTTTGAAAGCTTTCAGGACTTTTCCTCCGGTGCCGCCCAGGCCCACGAGGATGTAATTGCTGTTAACGTTCATTGGCTGTTTTGTGTTAAATATTTTCAAAGTCTATGTCTTCATACTCTGAGGGCCGGCCGGCCTTCCTGCAGCGCCTCAGTTCCCTGTAGGCCAGATAGCCGATTAGCCCGAAGGGGACCAGCTGCACCATGAGGAACAGGAGGATAAGCCACCCCCGGCACACGCGGACGATGCGGCCGCACTGCGACTGCAAATCCGATGAAATCTTCTCGATAGCCAGGACAAAACCCTGTTCCAGAGGATACGTACGTCCTTTCCCGGAACGGAAGAAGGACTCCACATCGGCGGCGATGAGCCCGGAGGGGACACCTTCCTTCGCTTTAAGGAAATGGCCGATGAAAGGATAGCGATCCGAGAAATCCCGGCAGGCATTGCCGGCATAGATCTGGCCCACCAGGATTTGCGTTTCTCGCCGGCTGATGGGAATGAGGTCTCCGCCTTTTTCAGGAGGAATGTAGCCTCGCATGCTTTCCAGGCCAGACTCCTTGATGGCATAGAAGGCCTCGGCAAAACAGCGGGAAGCCAATGCGTCGTCTTCCATGACGTCTTCGCTCCAAGCCTCCACCATTTCTTCCGCGACAGGCCGCATGTTTTTGAGGCCGATAAAACCGAGCGTCGTAAAAAAGGTAATCAGTGCCGCTGCTCCACAAAGGACATGGAAAGAGGGCGTAACCTCATATACTCTGTTCCACAGCCGGGTGTAATGGGTGCACACCCACCAGATAAAGGCGCTAAGGGCTATGGCCAGCAGGATATAGACGACAAGCCATACGGCTCCGTCCATCCGGAGCCCGCCCGATACAACCTGTATGAAATTCCTGAGCATCTTCAGTCTAAGTCCAGGTCGTCAAAAGAGGAGGAGCTTCCCACATCGTCCAGATCGTCCAGATCGTCCAGATCTTCCGTATCTTCCATGCCGGAGCTGTAGCTACTGCGCCGGCGGCACTTGCTTCCTGCATTTACCAGGAAAAGGCCCAGAAGGACGTTCAGCACAATGGCAACGACAATGGAGAGGGTCTTTGCACGTACCAGCTTTCCTCTCACGAAGGACGCTGTCCCTTCCACATAGCTATCGGCCAAATCCGAGGCAGAAATGCCCAACACGTCCAGCCCGTACTGGTTTTGCACGGCATCCACCTGTCCGGTTACGTTTTTGGCTCCGGCTTCCAGGGAATTCACGTAATGCAGCGCCCTGTCACTGGTGATGGCCACCGTTCCCGCCACCGTGCTGCCCACAATAACCAGGGCTGAGACAAGGATGTGCAGTGCCTGGGGAGAAAAACGGGGATAGACGCCTTTTGTTACAAAAAGCAGAACCAAGGCAATTCCCAGCGATAACAAAAGTGCAATTGCGGTGCTGGCAAACATATGGACAAAAAAGGTTACTAGTCTTTAAAACGGTAAAATATAGTCGTCGGGAAACTTTTTCCGAATCCTGTATTTCATGGTATATACGCTGTTGGGCTCCACATGCATGATGGCAGCGATTTCTTCCGTTGATTTCCCCTCCATAAAAAGAAGCAGGTACTTTTTCTCCATTTTGGACAGGGGTTTTATGGCCGACTGGATGATGGAAGGTTGTTGGACAGAACTGCTTTCCTGTACCGTGAGAGGCCGGTTGCTGCGACGCCAGTGCATATAATGCGTCACTACCGTTATGAGGACCATGAGCCCCACGGCAAGACACAGCGAAAGCAACAATATGATAATCCCTTCCACATTACAAAAGTATGGAAGGGAACACAGTTCTCAAATAGACAAATCTAGACAAAAGTGTATAAAAACGGCAAGATTCGTCTAGTTCCCGCTAGAAAGGCAGGGGAAAAGAATCCGGGTACTTCTTTTTGATGCGATATTTCATGGTATACACGCTGGCGGGCGCTACGTGCATAGCCTCAGCTACTTCCTCCGTGGATTTGCCGGACATGAACAGAAGGATGTATTTGCGTTCGACGGCGGAAAGGGGTTTCTGGGCCGATGATATAATCTGGGCGGCTCTTTCGGAGGAAATATTCTCCGTCAGGGTGCGGATATCGGCGTCGGTTTCTACCAGTGCCTCAACGGCAGCGGTATACCGGCCTTCTTCCTTGCTGCGGATCAGCAGCCTGTAATAAAAGGCCAGTGCGATGAAAAGCAGCGACAGAATGCCCAACGATGCAGCCCAGCCACGCACCCTTGCAAGGCGGGTCTCCACCTTGGCCACATTGTATTTGGCCTCAACCTCCCGCACGGCAGCATTGCGCTGGACCCCGAACCGCACCTGGTCATTCTGTGCCTTTAGCGTAGCGTACTCCAGCGCTTTTTCGTAGTTTCCAATGGAGGAATACACCTCCACAAAAAAACCATAGGCTTCTCCCCTTTCCGTAATCACGGTGTTGGGACTTACAAGCTCCACACTGTCTATGAGCGAGAGAACCGCATTCATTTCTGCCAGGGCTTCCTCTGTTTTTCCGTCATAATAGAGAAGCCAGGCTTTCTCATCCCGTATGGAAACATCGATCTGCTGATGCTGAAAGTGCTGGTTTTCCGTATTCGCACGATTGGATTTGTCGGCAAGGTCCAGATACTTGACAATGGAATCACGCAACGGAGGATTGCAGTAAAGATCATAGCATACCGCCATGTTGTAGTAATTCCAGGCCGGGACAATCGCCTGCCTCCTGTAGTCTTCCCAAGTCATCTGTTCCTGATAGTCTATCGCAGACCTGAGTGCCCCGAACAGAGCATCCCGGGTAGATTCCAGGCCATCCTGTTCATACAGAGCGGCGTAATAGGCACCCAGGACGGAGTAATAGCTGTAGCTTGCCCCCAAGTTGTCGGGATGATCCAGGGACAAACGCTCCATCCGGTCCAGGATACGGCGCATTCCCAGGGTGTCCCGCTGATCCAGGTAGTTTGTAGCCATCTCATACAATGCACACGACTCCATCTCATAATCTCCCCGCGCATGGCACTTGTCGGCAAACTCCTGGAAAAGCGCATGTGCCTTCTCAGGAGATTCCCTCATGGCCAATTCGTGGATCTGGTCCCGTTCCAAAACGAGATTATCCTCTTTCCCCACGCAGGAAACAAGCATCAGGAATGTAGCGACGGCAGAAAATACCCTTCTCATAATTTGCTCATTTTTGCAAAAATACAAATAATTACGAGATGAGTAATGGCACCGTTGGCGCAGGTTGACTGCCTAAAATGGAACCTGCGCCGTTCGCACCGGAGCCTGCGCCATCACGAAAAAATCGGCATACACGGGGAAATGATCGGACGGATACCCGCCATAAAGGGTATTGTCGCAGGTATAGGCAACCGGCGTGACGCCCTCTCCCCTATAATAGATAAAGTCTATCCGATGGTCGGCCGAAGGCGCTTCCCACTTCCAGGCGTTGAACGTGCCTTCCGGGCCATCGGGATGGGCCACTGCGCGGTAGGCATCGGCCCAATGCGAACGATGCACCTCGCTGCAGGCATCGGCCTCATTGGCGTTAAAGTCCCCCACAAAGAATGAAGGGAAACCCTCCGGATTGTACCGGCGCTCCATATCGGCATAAATGGAGGCATTGGCAGCGTGCTGCTCTTTATTGAGCGGGGCATGCGTTACCATGACAAAGTACCTGTGATCTGCCTTGTCCTTAAGCGTGAGGCAGAAGCCGCCGCGGGTGTAGTTGGCTTTCCAGGCCGGGACCGTGTCGTTGGACTGCCGCACATCCGGCGGATTGGACAGCCAGAAGAAATGAGGCTCTCCCGCCAGCGAGAAAAGGTCTTTCTTCCACAGAAGCCCGTGTGCGCGCGTTCCTACGCCGTCGTCGGAGTAAGGGTCAAAGAAGTAGCTGTCGTAGGAAAGGCCACGGGCCGACAGCTGGCGCGGAAGGCTTTCCTGCTCGGCCGACCCCACCTCCTGCACCCCGCAGATATCCATGTCGCAGGAGAGGAACGACTGCAGCAGACGGGGCTCCCGGAGCGTCCAGTTATTCTCTTCGCTCTTATTGTCCAGGTTGGAGAAGCGCAGGTTATAGGTTCCCACACGAAGCGGATACAGGAACGGATGCAGGAAAGCCGCACGCTCCGTCTCCCACACTTTCTCCGCCCACATGGCATGGCCGCACGTAGGCACGCAGAGATAACGTTTATCGGTGGTTCCCAGGTTGTTGTAGATAGAGAAATTGGTATGCGGCGGGCAGGTGGGATCCTGCAGGCCGAACGCCATGTACACCGGGCAGTGGATGCGCGGGGCAAAGTTCTTCACGTCAAAGTAGCGGAGCATGTCCAGGAGCTCCTCCCGGGGCAGGCCGATGGAATCGGCTTCGGCGAACACCTCATGGACGGGCCACCACACGATGCGGGCGTAGTCCCGGTAGTCCCCGAGGAAGGGAACGGACGGGGCGATGGCCTTGATGCGCGGATCCAGCGCCGCAGAGATGAAGGTAAAGGCACCACCCTGGCTCTCTCCCCAGGCCACCATGCGGGTGGTATCGGCCTTCTCCAGCGAAGCGGCGAATTCCACCGCCTGCTTTACGTCGCAGAAGGCGCCGCGGTAGTAGAAAGTCTCCTTGGAGGCGATGCCCCGGTCTATCCACCGCTCCTGGCCCTCCTTGAAGATGCCCTGGTCCCGGACGCTCACAAGATATTCGATGCACCCAGGGTTCGCCGACGGATCCATATAATATACATCGGCCCCATACCCCATGTAGTTGATGCTCACGGGATATTTGCCGGGAGCGTTGGGGATGCACACCACACCGCCCGAGACGGCGCCGCCATAGGCGGGATAACTCACATGATAGGTGGTGCGCACTTCGTTCGAGTGCTCCGGGATTTCCGTGAGGACGGGCTCCAGCGGAATGCGGGAAAGTTCCTCAAGGGTCGAGGCCCAGAACGCATCGAAATCGGCCGGAGCGTCGGGGGCGCTCACCACGTCGTCGGGACGTACGCCGATATTCCAGCGCACGGAATCCCGCAGGCGTACCTGGTAAAAACCGGGTTCCAGCTTTCCCAGTGCAACTTCCAGGGTGCTGTCGGGCGCGACGGTGACATCGGCCCGCAGGACCACCTCCGGGACGTCGGCCATGAGGGAGAGGTCCTTCACCAGCTCGAAGCTGGCGGGCCCGGGAGCGGCATCTACGTGCGTTTTGAGGGTATAGGGACCCTTGTCAAGAAATAACCAGCCCAAGTCCGGGTTGGAAGAACAGCCAGTAGTTTTTAGTGGTCTGAAGCAACCTGCCAGCAGCACTGTACTGGCTATTGCTAAAATAATCATGCGTTTCATAGTACAAAAATAGCCATTTTTTATTATCTTTGTAGTTCGATTTAGAGTGTATGCGCAAATTACGCTGGTTAATTCTTGGGTGTTTTCTTCTGGCGGCCTCTTTTTCCTGCCAAAATGCCAGAAACAACTACACCGTCATCATTTCCCTGGACGGGAACCGCTGGGACTATCCCCAATACTACAACACGGAATTTTTTGACTCCCTCGCCACGGTTGGCGTATCGGCCCGCATGGAACCGTCGTTCCCTGCCTCCACCTTCCCCAACCACTATACGCTGGCGACGGGCCTGGTCCCGGACCATCACGGCCTGGTGAACAACAGCTTCTGGGACCCCGGCCGGGAGTACAGCTACAGCATGAGCGACCCCGCCTGCCGCTATGACCCCTATTATTACGGCGGAGAACCCATCTGGATTACGGCGCAGCGCCAGGGCGTGAAGACCGGCAACGTCTACTGGGTGGGGTCGGACATTCCCATCAAAGGGGAATATCCCACCTACTACCGCAACTGGGACGAAGACCCGCACTGGAACTTCGAGGAACGCGTAGACGAAATTGTCCGCCTCATGAGCCTCCCCGAGAACGAGCGCCCGCGCCTTGTGATGGGCTACTTTGACGAGCCCGACCACACGGGCCATGTCTACGGTCCCATCTCCCCCGAGACCAAGGAGATGGTGGAGCACATGGACAGCCTCATGCACGGACTGTACCTGCGCCTGAAAGCCCTCCCGCACGGAGACAGGATCAACTTCATCGTTCTCTCGGACCACGGCATGGAAGATATTTCCCCGGAGCGCTTCATAAACTGGCACCACGAAATTCCCGAAGGCTGGGCAGAGAACGTGAAGGGAACTTCCCCCACCAGCATCTTTGTAAAGGAAGGCTATGTAGACAGCCTCTATAACCGCCTGTCCCGGGTAGAGCACCTGAGCGTGTGGAAGCACGGGGAAGTGCCTGCCAGCCTCAATTATGGCACGTCCGACCGCCTGGGAGACCTCATTGCAGCCCCGGACCTGGGCTGGCAGTTCGCCTCTTCTCCCTCCAAGAATAACGGAGCACACGGCTACAGCCCCAAAGAACCGGACATGATGGTCATGTTCCGCGCCGTGGGACCGGACTTCAAGGAAGGGTACGAGGCGCCGTTCACGGAAGGAGAGCAATCGGCCTTCCGAAACGTTGACATCTACCCCCTGCTGTGCAAGCTGCTCGGGATTAAACCCGCCGCCACCGACGGAAACCTGGAAAGAATTGTTAACATCCTAAAATAAACCTATGGGAAAGCATTTTACACTTCCTTATGACGGCGGACTCATCGAGAAGAATCTGCCTGCCGGTATTCTCCACACCTACGAGAAAATCTGGACCCATGTTTACCCGGAGTCCCGCCCGGCCTCCTATGCCATTGCAGACGTTATCGTAGACGCCATCAACGCCCACAAGAACGGCCTGTTCCGCCTGGGTCTCACCACGGGCTCTACCCCCACTTCCCTCTACAACGAGCTCACCCGCCGCTACGAAGCCGGCAAGGTGTCGTTCAAAAACGTAGAGGTAGTTTCCATTGACGAATACTATCCTTCCTCCAAGGAGGAAGCCCAGAGCCGCAACAACCGCCTGCACAAGGCCCTGCTGGACAAAGTGGACATCCTCAAGGAGAACATCCACATCCCGGACGGCTCCGTTCCCGCCGAGGAGCTCACCGACTACTGCACCCGCTTTGACGAACTTGCCCGCGGAGTAGACCTCCTCGTGATTGGCATCGGCGAGCAGGGTCAGGTAGGCTTCAACGAGGCCGGTTCCAACACCAAGACCCGCACCCGCGTAGTGCGCCTTTCCTACGGTTCCCGCAAGCGCCAGTCCGCCAACTTCAACCACGATATATCGGCAACCCCCGACAAGGCCATCACCATCGGCATCAGCACCATGCTCAGCGCCAAGAAGATTATCCTCATGGCCTGGGGCGAGGACAAGGCCGCTGCCGTCAAGGCCATCGCCGAGGGTCCCCAGGACACCGACTGCCCGGCTTCCCTCCTGCAGCAGCACGACCACATCTCCTTCTACGTGGACGAGACCGCTGCCAGCCTCCTTACCCGCAGCGTGGCTCCCTGGCTGGTGGGTCCCTGCGACTGGACGCCCAAATTCGTGCGCAAAGCCGTGGTGTGGCTGTGCCAGGTAACCGGCAAGCCCATCCTCAAACTCACCGAGAAAGATTACCTCAACAACGGTCTCAGCCAGCTCCTGGAAGAGGTTGGCACATTTGACAAGATCAATATCGACGTCTTCAACGACCTCCAGCACACCATCACGGGCTGGCCGGGCGGCAAACCCAATGCCGACGACAGCACCCGTCCGGTGAGCGCCGAGCCGTACCCCAAGACCGTCCTCATTTTCTCCCCGCACCCCGACGACGACGTCATCTCCATGGGCGGCACCTTTATCCGTCTGGCCAAGCAGGGACACGACGTACACGTCGCCTACGAGACCTCCGGCAACGTGGCCGTGCACGACGACGTAGTGCTCCAGCACATGGACTGCGCCTACCAGCTGGGCTTCGCCGACAAATTTGACGAGGTTAAGAAGCTGGTGGAGAGCAAGGTTCCCGGACAGCCCGAGCCCCGCGCCCTGCTGGAAATGAAGGGCGCCATCCGCCGCAGCGAAGCCCGCGGCGCCGTCCGCAGTTTCGGCCTCAACGACAACACCAACGCCCACTTCCTGAACCTGCCCTTCTACGAGAGCGGCGGCATCAAGAAGAACCCGCGCACCCAGGCCGATGTGGACATCATCAAAGACCTCATCAAGAAACTCAAGCCGCACATGATCTTCATGGCCGGTGACCTGGCCGATCCGCACGGAACGCACCGTGTGTGCACCGAGGCCGCCCTCGAAGCCGTGGAGCAGCTCAAGGAAGAAGGCAATACCTGGCTGTCCGAGACCCACGTGTGGCTGTATCGCGGCGCCTGGATGGAATGGGAGCTGGGCCGAGTGGACATGGCCGTTCCGCTGAGCCCCGAGGAAGTGGTGATGAAGCGTCACGCCATCTTCCGCCACCTTTCCCAGAAGGACATCGTCCCGTTCCCGGGAGAAGACCCGCGCGAGTTCTGGCAGAGAGCCGAGGAACGCACCTCCAACACCGCCAAGCTCTACGACCAGCTGGGAATGGCAGAGTATCAGGCTATCGAAGTATTCCTTAAACTTTACTAATATGAAGATCATCATTCGCGACAACGCCAAGGAAGGCTCCCTGTGGGCTGCCCATTACATTGCCAAACGAATCAAGGAAAAGGCAGCCGTCACCGACAAGCCCTTTGTCATCGGCCTTTGCACCGGTTCTACGCCCATTGACACCTATGCAGAGCTCATCCGCATGGTCAAAGCCGGCGAACTGTCTTTCAAGAACGTAATCTCCTTCAACATGGACGAGTACGTAGGCCTTCCGGAAAGCCATCCGGAGAGCTACCACAGTTTCATGCACAAATATCTGTTCGACCACATTGACGAGAAGCCGGAGAACATCCACATCCTCAACGGCAATGCCAAGGACATCGAGGCCGAGTGCGCTGCCTACGAGCAGGCCATTGTGGACGCAGGCGGATTTGACCTGTTCCTCGGCGGCGTGGGCGAAGACGGCCACATTGCCTTCAACGAGCCCTTCTCCTCCCTGTCCTCCCGCACGCGCGTAGTGACCCTCACCCAGGACACCCGCGAGGTGAACGCCCGCTTCTTTGACAACGATCCCTCCGCTGTTCCCGCCCAGGCCCTCACCGTGGGCGTGGCCACCGTGCTCAGCTCCAAGGAAGTAGTTATCCTGGCCTTTGGTTCCAAGAAGGCCCGCGCCATCAAGGACGCCGTAGAAGGCCCCATGAGCCACTACTGCACCCTCAGCGGCCTGCAGAACCACCCCGCCGGCACCATCGTGTGCGACGAGAACTCCATCAGCGAGGTCAAGGTGAGCAGCTACCGTTACTTCAAGGCCGTAGAAAAGGCTGAGAACAAGTAATTTCCGGCCATGCACGAGCAGCTCAAACTGGAAAATCAACTCTGTTTCAGGCTCTATACCGCCTCCAGACTCATCACGCAGGCTTACCACCCGTACCTGAGCGAGCTGGGGCTCACCTATCCGCAGTACCTTGTCATGATGGTACTGTGGGAGAAGGACCGCATGCCGGTAAATGATATTGCCAAGAAACTGTATCTGGAAACCAATACGGTAACCCCGCTGCTCAAACGCATGGAGGCCGAAGGCTTCATCCAGCGCACGCGTGGCGCAGAGGATGCCCGCCAGGTAATTGTCAGCCTCACGGAAAAAGGAAAAGCCATTGAAGACAAGGCGTCCTGCATTCCCCAGAAGATTGGCTCGGCCGTCGCCTGCCGCAGCATTACGCCCGAGACGGCTCCCGCCCTGTACAGGACGCTGGACGACCTCATCCAGACTCTTACATTAGAATAAAGAGGGTTCCAACTCTTTTACATGAAAGCTCTTCCGGTGCCATGGAGTATATCCGTGGCGCCGGATGGCTTCTATATGCTCCGGTGTGGGATATCCCATGTTGCGGTCCCAGCCATATTCGGGATATTCTGAAGCCAGTTTCCGCATAAAGTCGTCCCGATACGTTTTTGCCAGGACAGACGCCGCAGCGATGGATGCATACGTCGCGTCTCCGTGCACCACCGTCTGGTAGTCCTTGAAGCCGTATCGGCCGAAGGGGCGGAACTTGTTACCGTCAATAAGGAGGAAAGCAGGGGCCGGATCCAGTTTCAGGACCGCACGCTGCATGCCGGTCACGGAGGCCCAGAGGATGTTGAGCCGGTCAATTTCATCGGCCGATACCGCCTCCACCGCCCAGGCGACGGCCTCCCGCTCGATGATGGGCCGAAGCTCCTCGCGGGCCTTCTCCGTCATCTGCTTGGAGTCGTTCAGGAGGGGATGGTGGAAATCCGGCGGGAGGATGACGGCGGCGGCATAAACGGGGCCGGCCAGGGGACCCCTGCCGGCCTCGTCGCAACCGGCTTCCAGCCGGTCTTTCTCCATAAAAGGCAGTAAGGAAGGTTTCACGTCAGTTGCGGAAAGCGATACCCACAGACAGAATGGTGGTACCCATATCCTTGGAAGCGACAGGCTGATAACGCAGCACGATGCCCATGTCGTGGTACCAGACAATGGCTTTGAGGTCCAGGCGGAACCCCACATGGCCTTTTGCAGGATAAAGTGCCTCCTTATGCATGACTCCGTCCTTCTCGAACTTGTTATGATAGCTGTAGATGCCTATTCCGGGAACGGCGCTCAGGCTGATTCCGAAATCACTTGCGAACTGGTGATTGACGCCAAGGGGAAAACCGAGCGTAAGGTCAAAACGGTGTCCCTTGCCTTCTCCCGCAGGAAGGATAACACCCTCGGCACCGGAAAAAGCGTAACCCTTCCGGAGGTACTGCCAGTCAAAGTACATATCCAGAATGCCGATGCTGAAGGAACCGCCCTTCCATCCTTGCCACTTCATCTCGATGGGCATGATCTCAAAACCGAAGCCGCTGGCCGACAATCCTTCGGGGGCCTTGAACCCATAGTTATAGAAAAAGTTCGCCTGGAAACCCAGATCCCACTTGCTATCTTTGAAAGGATCTTCAAATTTCTGCGCAAAGGCGCTGAAGCAGGCGGCGGACAACAGCAGGATTGTTAAAAATTTTTTCATACTTATACTCGCTTCATTAAAATTCTTCCGGACAAAGATACGTAAAAAACGCTATAAATATTGCTTTTGAGCGAAAAGTCGCTATATTTGTATTTCGCATAACCGAACGCTAATAATTAAT